>JBKPNB010000301.1:0-28353 GCA_046732395.1 Actinomycetota bacterium
GCCTTGGTACGATGAATGCCGTACAAGCGAGCCCCTGCGTTCGTTTTGCTCCGCTCGCCACTTGGTAGCAGAGGACGACCCTTGCCCCAATCAGTCGCCATCCAAGAACGGCTCCACGCAGGCGCGCGCCTCGGCCGCGCCGCCGCGTTCTGGCTGCTCGCCGCGACCCTCGGTCTGCTGTTGTTCGCCTCGAGCGCGCCGTCCCCCCTGTACATCGTCTATCAGGGCGAATGGGGGTTCTCCGAGATCACGCTGACGAGCGTGTTCGCCATCTACGCGCTCGCGCTGCTGGCTGCGCTCCTGACCGCCGGCTCGGTTTCCGATCGTGTCGGCCGCCGGCCGACCCTGCTGATCGCCCTGGCGATCGAGATGGCGGGGATGCTGGTGTTCGCCGAGGCGCGCGGCGTGGGCTGGCTGTTCGCGGCGCGGATCCTCCAGGGGATCGGGACCGGGATCGCCATGGGGACGATCAGCGCCGCCCTGCTCGACCTCCAGCCGGCGCGGAGCCCGCGGCTCGGCGCCCTCCTCGGGGTGGTCGCGCCGCTGAGCGGGCTCGCCGCCGGCGCCCTCGGCGCCGGCTTCCTCGTCCAGTACGCGCCCGATCCGACCCGGCTCGTCTACTGGCTGCTCCTCGGCGGGTTCGCCGCGACCGTCGTCGCCGCGGCCGCGATCCCCGAGACCGTTCCGAGCCGCGGGCGATGGGTGGGCTCGCTGCGGCCTCGGCTCGCGGTCCCCGGGTCGCTGCGGACCGCCTTCATCGCCACCATCCCGTGCCTGACGGCGACCTGGGCGCTCGGCGGCCTCGTGCTCTCGCTCGGGCCGTCGCTGACGGCGACGGTGCTCGGCGATGAGAGCCATGTCGCCGGCGGACTCCCGATCTTCATCATGGCCGGGGTCAGCGCCCTGGCCTCGATCCGGCTCCGCGACGCCCATGCCCGGGCCACCGCCCGGGGCGGTCTCGCCGGCCTGATCGCCGGCGTCGGGGTCGCGCTGGTGGCGCTCGCCGACGGCTCGGTCGCCCTCTTCCTGGTCGGCGCGGCGATCGCCGGGCTCGGGTTCGGCCCCGCCTTCGCCGGCGCCTTCCGGGCGCTCTCCAACCGTGCCCCCGCAGACCAGCGGGCGGCGCTCGTCTCGTCGATCCTCGCCGTTTCCTATCTCGCGTTCAGCCTGCCGGCGATCGCCGCCGGCGCCGCCGCCACCGCGCTCGGCCTCCGCGAGACCGCGCTCATATACGGGGGCGCGCTGATCGCCCTCGCCGCGGTCGCGCTCGCGCTCTCCGGCCAGCTCGAGGATCCGCAGAGCGAGCCCGCTTCCGGCGGCGTGCGGGAAGCTCGATCCGAGGCCGTCTAGGGCCCTCGCCCGATGTTCCGGGAGATCCTCGTGGCATTCGACGGCACGCCGGCGGCGCGCCGCGCGCTCGAGGCCGCAGCCGAGCTGGCGGAGGCCGTGAACTCCAGGCTGACCCTGATCTCGGTCGCGCCCGAGGTCCCGGCGTTCGCCTACCGCGCCGGCGTCGACGCCGAGGCGCTCGAGCGCGAGGCGGTGGCCGAGACGGAGCGGCTCCTGCGCGAGGCGGTCGACTCGCTCCCCGACGACCTGCCGGTCACCACGGTCCTCAAGAGGGGCCACGCCGGCGAGCGGATCGTCGAGCGGATCGACGGCGGCGGGCACGACCTGCTGGTGATGGGCTCGCGCGGGCGAGGCCGGGTCACCTCGAACCTGTTCGGCAGCGTCGCCGCTTACGTCCACTTCCACTCGCGCGTGCCGATGCTCGTCATCCAGCGCGAGGACGAGGCGCCCGAGACGTCCTAGTGTCGCGACACCAGCGTCCTACAGCGCGGCGTCGGCGAGCAGGTCGACCTGGGCGGGGTCGGGCGAGCAGGGGAAGCAGATGAGCTCGTCGCCGCCGGCCTCGGCGAAGGCGTCGCGGTATCCGGCGACGGTGGAGGCGTCGGTGGCGACGCTCTCGGCGATCCCGTCGGCGACCTCCTCGCCCGCGATGCCGTAGTAGTCGTGGATGTAGCGGTCCGCCCCCTCCTCGGCGCCGTCGCCGAGCGCGAAGTAGCAGAGCGCAACGAACCGGGGTTCGCCGTCCCGGCCCGCCTCCGACCAGGCGCGCCTGATCCTCTCGACCATTGGCGCGAAGGCGTCCGGGGGCCCTCCGCCCATCGTCCAGCCATCGCCGAAGCGGACCGTGCGGCGGATCGCGGCGTCGACGGAGCCTCCGATCAACAACTCGGGACCGCCCTTACGAGCCGGCGGTGGCCCGATCGCGCCGGCGAAGCCGCGCGGCTCGCCCGCCCACACCTTGCGCATCTCCTCGAGCTGCCCGTCGAACAGCCGGCCGCGGCGATCGTGGGGGACCCCGGCGGCCTCGAAGTCGTCGGGCCGCAGGCCGGGGGCGACCCCGAGCGCCAGCCGCCCGCCCGAGAGCGCGTCGATCGTCGCCGTCTGCTTGGCCAGCAGCGCGCCGTTGCCGCGGAGCGGCGCCAGCAGGATGTCCGTCATCAGCCGGATCCGATCGGTGACCGCGGCCGCCGCGGCGAGCGCGACCAGCGGCTCGAAGTTCCCGTAGACCAGCCGATCGATAGTCCCCAGCGACGAGAAGCCGCGCTCCTCCGCCCGCCGCGCCCAGCCGAGCAACTGCTCGCGGCCGACACCGGGGATCGTGGCGGGCAGTCCGATGCCGACCTCCATGCAGCAGCGGCTATGCCCGCCGGCCCTGGCGGGCAAACCTCGGGCCCCGCACGCAACCCGTTCCGGATAATGCGAGTGTGAGCGAGTTCCTGCCAGGGCGCGCGGCGCTCGGCGAGCGCGAGCCATCGCGGCTCAGCGACGCCGAATTCGAGGCGCTGGTCGACCGCAGCGAGGCCCTCGCGCGGAGCGCCCGCATCGAGCAGCGGCCGCTGAGCGACTTCGAGCGGCTCGTCGCCGAAGCCATCGATCGGCTGCCGCCGGAGTTCCAGGAGGTGATCGAGCACGTGCCGGTGGTCGTCTCGAATCGAGGCGCGGAGATCCACGCCTACGGCGAGTACTACGGCGGGACGATCGCCCGCGATCGCGCCGCCCACCGGATCGTGATCTTCCAGGACACCCTTGAGCGCGACTTCGGCCGCAGCCCGGACCTGCTCCGGGCGCAGGTGGAGCGGACGCTGCGCCACGAGGTCGCCCACCACCTCGGCTACGACGAGCGCGGCGTCGGCGGCCTCGGCCTGTAAGGCGCGATGGCGGACCAGGACCGCCACCAAGTGCCCGGCAGCGACCGCATGCCGGTCACCGGCGCGCGCCGGGTCGCCGACGCGCCGGCCGGCGAGGAGGTGCTGATCAGCATCGTCGTCCGGCGCAAGCCGGGCGGCACGGAGCGGGCGCTCGAGGCCGCATCCTCCCCCGATCCGCGGGGCTCGCGCCCGCAGCTGCGACGCCGTCTCAGAGAGGAGACCGGCGCCGACCCGGCCGAGATCGAGCGGGTGGTGCGGTTCGTGACCGGTTCCGGGCTCGAGGTCCTCTCGGCCGACCCCGCGACGCGCATCGTCGTTGCCCGCGGAACCGTGGAGCAGGCAGACGCGGCGTTCGGAGTCTCGCTCGGCCGCTACGAGGCCGGCGATCTCTCCTACCGGGGGCGAGAGGGACACGTCCAGGTTCCGCCCGACCTGGTCGGCATCGTCGACGCTGTCCTCGGGCTCGACGACCGCCCGCAGGCGCGCGACCGAGCCAAGCACGGCGACCCGGTGCCCGCGGCCGACCTGCCCGACACGTCGGCGCCTGGAGACTCCCTGCTCCCGGCGATGGAGGCGGAGGTCGCCGCCGCGCACCGACCTCGGCCCCAACCGCAGCCGCTGTGGCCGAGGCAGGTCGCGGCCCTCTACGACTTCCCGGCCGACTACGACGGCAGCGGCGAGACGATTGCGATCCTCGAATTCGACGGCGGCTACACGAGCGACGAGCTCGCGGAGTACTTTCGGGGGGCCGGGATCGATCCCGCTCCGAACGTCGAGGTCGTGTCGATCGACGGCGGACAGAATCGCCCGGGCGGCGGCGGGGACGAGGAAGTGCTGCTCGACATCGAGGTCTGCGGAGCGATCGCCCCCGGAGCGAGGATCGCGGTCTATTTCGCCGAGAACTCGGACCGGGGCTTCCTCAGCGCCCTGACCAACGCCATCCACGATCCGGTCCGCGCGCCGTCCGTCATCTCGGTCAGTTGGGGCGACGCGGAGGCGGCGTGGACGACGCAGGCGCGGCATGCTTTCGATGACGCCCTGAGCGATGCGACCGCGCTCGGCGTCACCGTGCTCGCCGGGGCCGGCGACCACGGCGCCGGCGACGGGGTTGGCGAGGGCGGTGTGCACGCCGACTTCCCGGCGTCGAGCCCTCGCGTGATCGGCTGCGGTGGGACGACCCTGTTCGGCGATGGCGACGAGGTGGTCTGGAACGACGGCGACGGCTGGGCGTCGGGCGGCGGCATCAGCGACGTCTATGAAGTGCCGTCGTGGCAGAACGTCCGCTTGCCCCGCAACCTCGGCTGCGGGGGGCCGGGGCGCGGTGTTCCGGACATTGCCGGCAATGCCGACACCTCTTCTGGCTACATCACCCTGATCCACGGCCGCTGGAGGCCGTCGGGCGGAACGAGCGCGGTGGCGCCGCTATACGCAGGTCTCGTTGCCCGCCTCAACCAGGCGCTCGGACGCCCGGTGACGAGGCTGCTGCCGGCGCTCTACTCGATCCCGGCCGGCGCGGCGAGCGAGGTGCTGCACGACATCACGGTCGGCGACAACGCGGTCCCCCAAAGCGAGTTCGGCCCGCCAACCGAGGGCTACCGAGCGGGCGAGGGTTGGGACGCCTGTACCGGGCTCGGCAGCCTTCGCGGCTCGGCGCTGCTCGGCTACCTGCGGACCGCCGCCGAAGCGGCACCGGCGCGCGTCTAGCCCTCGCCGAGCCAGAAGCTGAGCTCGCGGGCGCGAGCGCTGGGAGCGCCCGGCGGGGTGGGAGAAATCGCCCCCTTCGCCGGTCTCGGAGCGGAGATACTGAGCCCACGCGGAGGGATCCGGACCGACCGTGCCAGACGTCTTCATCTCCTACTCGCGACCTGACGGCGAGTTCGTTCACCGGCTCCACGCGGCGCTCGTGGCGCGCGCCAAGGACGTCTGGGTCGACTTCGAGGACATCGCGCCCGCCTCGAACTGGGCGAACGAAGTGAAGGAGGCGATCGCCGCCTCCGACGCGTTCGTGTTCGTGATCAGCCCCCAGTCGGTCGCCTCCGAGCAGTGCCGGATCGAGCTCGACCGGGCGGCGTCGCTCAACAAGCGGATCATCCCCCTCCACCTCCACCAGACCGATCCGAAGGCGATGCCCATCCCGCTCTCGGCGCACAACTGGGTGCCGCAGATCGGCCTCTACGACGACGACTTCGAGCGCGCGACGAAGACCCTGGTGGGAGCGATCGAAACCGACCTCGAATGGGTCAAGGGCCACACGCACTGGGGCCAGAAGGCGCTCGAGTGGGAGCAGCACGACCACGACCACGGGTATCTGCTCTCCGGCGCCGAGCTCAAGCGGGCGGAGGCGTGGCTCGCGACCCAGGCCGGGAAATCGCCGCCGCCGACCGCAGCCCAGACCAACCTCATCCTCCAGAGCCGGGGCGCAACGACCCGCCGGCTACGGCGGACGCGGGCATTGGTCGCCGTCGGCCTCGTGGTGGCGATCGCGCTCGCCGTCGTCGCCCTGATCCAGCGTCAGACGGCGGTCGACAACCAGAAGACCGCTCAATCGCGAGAGCTTGCCGCACGCGCCGAGGCGAGCCTGCCCTCCGACCCCGCGCTCAGCGTCCAGCTCTCGCTCGAGGCCCTCGGGTTCGCCGAGACGGACCAGGCCGAACGGGCGCTGCGGGACTCGCTGCCCCGGCTCCAGCTCCGACGGATCGTCAACGCGGGCGCCCCGCTCCACGCGGCGGAGCTCAGCCCCAACGGCCAGGAGCTGGTGACGGCGAGCAACCGCGGCCTGGTGACGATCCGCCACGCGGCCACGCTCCGGCCGCTCACCAGCTTCAAGGTCCACTCGGGCATGACGGGCTCGGCGAACTTCAACCGCGACGGCACCGAGGTCGTGACCGCGGCGGGCGACAAGGTGCCGACGATCTGGGATGCGGCGAGCGGCCGGAAGGTGATGGCGTTGCCCGGCCATCGCCGCGTCGTCTACGACGCCGAGTTCAGCCCCGATGGCAAGGAGGTGGTCACGGCGAGCGCCGATCGCACGGGGCGGATCTGGAACGCCGCGAGCGGCAAGCGGCTCGTGACGCTTCGCGGCCACCGGGGGCCGGTGCGGACCGCGTCATTCAGTGTCGACGGCAAGGAGGTGGTGACCGCGAGCGGCGACCACACGGCGCGGATCTGGAACGCCCGCAGCGGGCGCCAGATCGAGAAGCTCACGCAGCCCGGGGGCGTCGATGGGGCGGCGTTCAGCCCCGACGGGCGCGAGGTGGTGACCGCCGGCGGCGACTTCAACGCCCGGGTCTGGGATGTCGCCAGCGGCAACATGCTGACCGAGCTCGCCGGTCACGCGGGAGTGGTACACGACGCCGCCTTCAGCCCCGACGGCCGCCAGATCGTCACCGCCAGCGCCGATCGGACGGCGAGGATCTGGAACGCCGCGACCGGCAGCCAGGTGAACGCGCTGAGCGGCCACGGCGGCCCCGTCCTCAACGCGGCGTTCAGCGCCAACAACCGGGACGTGGTGACCGCGAGCCTCGACGGCACGGCCAGGGTTTGGGCCGCTGCCCCCCCGGGGCAGGTCGAATCGGTGCGCGGGCCCCGCGAGCCGGTGAAGACCGTGGAGTTCAGTGCGGACGGCAGCAAGTTCCTCACCGCGGGCGACGACGGCAGGGCGCGGATCTGGGACGTCGCGAGCCGCAGGCTGCTGGAGAAGGTCGGAAGCGGCAAGGCGAAGCTGAACGATGCCGCGTTCAGCCGGGACGCCAGCGAGGTCCTCACCGCCGCCCAGAATGGCGTCGCGAGGGTCTGGGACGCCGCGAACGGCGGTCCGATCGAGACCCTCGCGGGGCGGAACTCCCCGGTCTATGGCGCGGCGTACAGCCGCACGGGCATGGAGATCGTCACGACGTACTACGACGAGCTGGCAAAGGTCTGGGACGCCGCCGGCGGCGAGCGCCTTGCAACCCTGCGCGGTCACCACGGAGTGGTGAACGGCGCCGCCTTCAGCCCGAACGGCAGGCTGGTCGCGACCGCGGGCCAGGATCGCACGGCGAGGATCTGGGACGCGAAGACGGGCGAGCAGGTCCGGACGCTCCGCGGTCACCAGGGGCCGGTGTTCGCGGTCGCCTTCAGCCCGGACGGCAAGGAGGTGGTGACCGGGAGCTCCGACGCGACGGCACGGATCTGGGACGTCGGGAGCGACACCCCGCCCCGACCGCTGACGGGCGATACCGGCCCTCTTCATGGAGTGGCGTTCAGCCCGAACGGCGAGGAGGTGGCGACGGCCAGCAACGACGGCACGGCGAGGATCTGGGACGCCGCCACCGGACAGCAGCTCACTGAGCTCGGCGGCCAATCCCAGCCGGTGTTCGACGTCGCCTTCCGCCCCCTCGCCAGGGAGGTGGCGACGGCCGGCAGCGACGGCACGGCGACGATCTGGTCGACTCGGCTTGCCGGCTCGCGCCAGGCCATCGAGAAGATCGCCCGCTCCCGGCTGGCGCGGATCGGGCCTCCCTACGCCCCGCCGCAATGAACCTCGCGTGCGCTGGAGGGGCGTTCCGTAGGCTGGTGGCAACGAATCGGTGACCTCTGCCGACGACAAGGCGCCGCCGCCGGGCGGCACCAGGGAGGTGCTCGCGCGTGCGATGCACGAGAACTACGTGCGCGAGCAGCAGGCGAAGGGGGACGGGGCGACCTCGAACCCGTCGCTCGTCCCCTGGGAGCAGACCGAGGAGAGCCTGAAGGCCTCGAACCGGCGGTTCGCCGAGGGCGTCGGCGAGAAGCTTCGCGCCGCCGGCTGCGTGCTGCGTCCGGCTCCGGACGATGCCTCGGCGGCGCCGGCGTTCGAGTTCACCGACGAGGAGATCGAGGTTCTGGCGCGGATCGAGCACGACCGCTGGGCGGCCGACCTCGAGCGCGACGGCTGGCGAGCGGGCCCGGTCAAGGACCCGGTCACAAAGCAGCACCCGCTCCTAGTGGCCTGGTCGGAGCTCTCCGAGGACGACCGCGACAAGGACCGCGCCGCGGTCCGCAACCTGCCGGCGATGCTGCTGCGGGCCGGCTTCGCAATTGAGCGTCAATAGCGACTCCCCGGTCCGGGCCCGGCTCGAGGACCAGATCGCCTGGTACGACACCAAGAGCCAGCGCAACCAGCTCCGCTTCAAGCAGCTCAAGGTCTGCCAGATCGTCGTCGCGGCGGCGATCCCCGTCGCCGCGGCCGCCTCGGCGCCGCTCTGGCTGCTCGGCGGCGGCGGCGCGCTGATCGTCATCCTCGAGGGCCTCCAGCAGCTCCAGCAGTACCAGCAGAACTGGACCACCTACCGCTCGACCTGCGAGCGGCTCAAGCACGAGAAGTTCCTGTTCGCCGCGCACGCGGGTGCCTACGCCGTCGCCCCGAACCCGGAGGCCCTGCTCGCGGAGCGCGTCGAGAGCCTCGTCTCCCAGGAGCACGCGGCCTGGGTCTCGCACCGCGAGGAGGCGGCCAAGGCCGAGCAGGGTTGAACGCAAAGCTTCCTAGGCTGCGGCCGAGATCCCGACCCGTTTGGTGAACGACGAGTCGAAGACGCCCGAGGCGTTGAGCTCGCGCTCGACCTCGATCCAGTCCGACCAGCGCGGGTAGAGCTCGGGTGCGCGCTCGGGGCTCAGCGTGTTGTACTGGCCCCAGTGGGGGCGGATCTCGAGGTCGGCGAGCCGGTCCTCGTAGCCCTCGAGCAGCGTGTAGCCGCCGCGGCTGCCGTCGACCATGATCAGCTCGATCATCATCGTCGCCCGGTCGAACGTCATCGACGCGTAGGCGCGCGACGGGGCGACGAACCGCAGCGCGATCGGCGAGGTGTGGTAGAGGCCGTCGTCGCGGGCTCGCTCGGCGGCGATCGCGAGGATGCGGTCGACCGCCTCGAGGTGGCGGTCGCCGTCGAGCGCGACGCCGAGCTCCATCGAGTAGGCGGGCAGGTGGTTGGCCTCGCCGATGTTGAAGACCTTGTAGGAGGGCTTCGCGTAGCCGTCGTCGCACATCCCTTCGAGTACCGAGTCGAAGCGGGAGACCATCAGCGACGGCCACCAGCGCGCCAGCAGCCTGAAGATGGCGCCGGTGATCGGCAGCGAGGATTCGAGCTCGGTGAGCGGGTGGCGCTCGCGCTTGTCGGGCGGCAGCTCGCGCGGCCTCGGGCAATCGGCGCGTCTGGTGACCAGCACCCGGTGGCGGCCGTCGTCGCCGGCGTAGGGGTTGAGGAAGAGTTCGTAGTGGTCGCCCTCGCCGAGGACGCCGTCGGGCCGAAGCGTCTCGCGGACCTCCTCCCAGGTGCCGAGCGTCCGCACCTCGTTGAGCCAGAACTTGTCGCGGACCTCGAGCAGCAGCGAGTGGATCAGGCCCAGCGTCCCGATCCCGCAGACGGCTGCCGCGAAGCGGCGGTCGTCCTGGACTAGGCGAAGGCGCTCGTCGGCGAAGCGGGCCGGGTCGGTGGGCCCGTCGGCGGGCTCGAGCCGCAGCGCCTCGCCGCCCGCGACGACGAGGTCGAGCGAGCGGACGAGGTCCGGGAACGGGCCGAAGCGAAGGCCGGAGCCGTGGGTCGAGGTGGAGACGACGCCGGCGATCGTCTGCGCGTCGTAGCCACCCATGTTCGGCAGTGCGAGCCCCATCGCGTCGAGCTCGCGGTTGAGCGCGTAGAGGTGGGTGCCGCCGAGGACGCGCACCAGGCTCTGCCCCCGCGCGTCGGCGCGCAGCTCGCCCTCGGCGGGGCTGGACACGCCCCCGAGACGGTCGGGGAGGATGAGGTATCCGTCGGTGAGCGCGGCGTCCGACCACGAATGGCCGGCGCCTGCGGCGCGGACGGTGGTCCCCTCGGCCTCGGCGCGCCTGACGAGATCGACGAGGTCCTCGAGCGAGCCGGGCGTCAGGATCGCCCGCGGCTCGCAGCTCTGATTGCCGGTGTGGTTCCGCCAGACCGGGCTCACGCGAGCTCTTCCACGAGCCGCGCGGCGCCGCGCTCGGCGAGGGCGGCGATCGTCTTCGACGGGTTGACCCCGAGCGCGGTGGGGACGATCGAGCCGTCGAGGACGTACAGGCCGGGGTAGCCGTGGACGCGACCGGCGTCGTCGACCACGCCGCGGGCGGGGTCGTCGGCCATCGGGCAGCCGCCGAGCGGGTGGACGGTCATGAACTTGCTGAGCGGCCCGCCCTCCAGCGCGTAGAAGGGGGTTGCCTCGGCGGCCTCGGCGAGCTCGGTCGCGGTTCGCTCGAGGTCGGCGAAGAGCCTGGCGCTTCCCTCCTTGCTCCAGCGGATGTCGAAGCGCCGGAAGAGCGGCGTCAGCCGCATCTGCCCGTCGGCGGCGTCGCGGCCGATCATCAGGAACACCAGCGAGCCGGTGTCAGACTCCCGCCGCTCGGCGAGGTGGACCTCGCGCGGGTGGACCGCCTGATCGCTCCAGCCGAGGTGGACGCTCAGGTCGCGGAGCCGTAGCAGCCACCGCCGCCAGCCGCGGATTACGTTCGCGCCCCGGGCGACGTCGAGGAGGACGTCGAAGTTCGCCGGCAGGCCGCCGTCGGCAACGATCAGCCGGCGCTCGGCCGTGTAGTCGAGCTTGCTGGTCATCACCGGGCCGTAGTCGTTGCGTGCGCCGCGGACATCGGGCGCGGCCGGGTCGAAGGCGATCCCGAGCGCGTCGCCGTTGCCCGAGAAGCGGCTGCCGAGGGCGGGGGAGAGGCGGGGCAGGCGGCGGCGGTTGGTAAGCAACAGCCTCGAGGAGCCGACGGTTCCCGCGGCGAGGACCGCGGTCGGCGCCTCGACCGTCCCGTCGGGGGCGCCGTCGAGGCCCTCGAAGGCGACCCGCCACGGCTCGCCGGGACCGGCCGGCGGCTCGATCCCGGTCGCCAGGTGGTGGGGGCGGACCTCTGCGCCGTGGGCCTCGGCGCGGGCGACGTAGGTGATGTCGACCGTGTTCTTCGCGTGCACCGGACAGCCGAGGTCGCAGCGGCCGAGGTTCTGGCAGCCCTCCTGCGGGACGCCGCTGAACGGGTTCTCCCGCGGCTCGCCGAAGTGGACGGCGATCGGCAGCGGCGTTGCGTCGTGTCCGGCCAGGCGGCCGGCGGCGGCGAACGCCCGGACCTTGGGGAGCTCGGGCTGGGCCGGCGTCGACCGCGGCTCGAGCGCCTCCTCGGTGCGGTCGTACCAGGGGTCGAGCTCGGCGCGGCTGATCGCCGCCGGCCAACCGTCCTCGAAGACGTCGGCCGGTGCCCGGAGCTGAACGCTGGCGTATACCAGCGAGCCGCCGCCGACCCCGGCGGCGGTGATTACCGCCAGGTCGCGCATCAGGCGGAAGTCGAAGAGCCCGTCGGGGTTCGCCGTCTCGTGCCACAGCATCGACGGCGCCTGGAGCGGGTCGTCGGGGAAGTCGTCGCGCCCGAATCGCCGCCCGCGCTCGAGCACGCAGACCCGCTTCCCCGCCTCGGCCAGCCGGCAGGCCGCGATCCCGCCGCCGAATCCCGAGCCGACGACGACGACGTCGTAGGAGCGGCTCCCCCTGGCCGAGCTAGCGGAGCCCGGTCCCTTCGGCGCCGCGGTCGCGGGAGGCCCCGCCGACTCGCTCACGGGGCAAACCTATGTGCTCGCGCCCTCCGCGGTCAAGCTCGGCACGGTCGGGCGGGCGCCTCACCCGACCGCCTGGGCGGTGACGGCGTAGCGACCACGAACTGGACGTCGAACGGCTCGAGATCGCCGGCGGCACCCATCACGAGCCCTCCACCGCCGTCTTGATTCGGTGCGCGAAGTCGTCGGCGTCCCTCCGCGCGGCGCGGAGCGCGAGCCCGGCCAGCAGGACGCCGAGGCCGCGGCCCTCGAGCACGTTGAAGACGGTGAGCTGGGTCCCGTCGCCGGCCGCGGCGAGGTCGTAGCCGCCCTCGGTCGCGACCACCAGATTCTTCGAGATCTCGGTCCAGCGGATCCGCGTCGGCCGCTCGAACTCGGTCAGCTTGAACTCGCGATCGGTCTTCATCCCCGCGTCCTTGACGGTGCTGGCGTAGACCGTCCCGACGCCCGGGGGCCCGTCGGTGGTCTTCGCGATCTCCAGCACCCGAGGGCTGAATTTCGGGTCGTTCTCGCCGTCGGCGAGCAAGTCGAACACCTGCTCGATCGCGCGGTCGATCACCACCGTCGCCTCGAATCTTCCGGCCATCGCGCCCCCTTTCGGGCTAAGTCGCTGCCATCCTCCCCAAAATGCGAGGAGCGCGGGAATGGGCCTGAGGCTCGGGATCTTCATCGTCCCCGACGGCGCCGACCCCGCCGCCACCGCCGAGCGGATCGTCGCCGCCGACCGCGCCGGGCTCGACCTGGTCGGGGTCCAGGACCATCCCTATCAGCGCCGGTTCCTCGACACCTGGACGCTGCTCTCCTACGCCGCCGCGCTCACCGAGCGGATCCGCCTCGTCCCGGACGTCGTCAACCTGCCGCTGCGCCTCCCGTCGGTGCTCGCGAAGTCGGCCGCCTCGCTCGATCTGCTGAGCGGCGGGCGGGTCGAGTTGGGGATCGGGGCCGGCGCCTTCTGGGACGGGGTGGCGGCGATGGGCGGGCCGCGGCGGACCCCGGGGGAGTCGGTCGATGCGCTCACCGAGGCGATCGCGATCATGCGGGCGTTCTGGTCGGGGGAGCGCTCGGTGAGGGTGGAGGGCGAGCACTACCGCGTGAGCGGGGCGAAGCCCGGGCCGCCGCCGGCCCACCCGATCGGGCTCTGGATCGGCGCCTACGGGCCGCGAATGCTCCACCTCGCCGGCCGGCTCGGCGACGGCTGGGTGCCGAGTCTCGGCGAGGGCTACATGCGGCCCGAGGACGCGCCGGCGATGCACGCGCTCGTCGACGAGGGGGCGCGGCGGTCGGGGCGCGATCCGGCCGAGATCGAGCGGGCTGTCAACGTGATGGCGCTCGACGGTGACCCGGCGAGCTGGGCCGAACGGCTCAGCCGGATCGCCGCCGACCTCCACTTCTCGACGCTGATCGTCGGCCTCCCCGACGACGATCCGCTCGGCTCCATCGCCCGGCTCGGCGAGGAGGTCGCGCCGAAGGTGCGCGAGAGATCGGGATGAGCGCCGTCGAGGCCGTGATCTTCGACCTCGACGGAGTCCTGATCCGCTCGGAGTCGATCTGGGCGGCGACGCGCGAGCGCTTCACCCGCGAGCACGGCGGGCGCTGGGCCGAGGACACCCCACGGCGGATGATCGGGATGAGCTCGACCGAGTGGTCGGCGTTCATCCACGACGAGTTGGGGGTCGAGATGCCGGCCCCGGAGATCTCGGCCGCGGTCGTCGAGCGGATGGCCGGCGTCTACCGCCGCGACCTGCCGCTGATCGGTGGCGCGACCGACGCGGTCCGACGCCTCGCCGCCCGCTGGCCGCTCGGGCTCGCCTCGTCGGCGAACCGACCGCTGATCGAGCTCGTCCTCGACCTCGCCCGGATCGCGGCGCTGTTCTCGGCCGTGATCTCGAGCGAGGAGGTCGCCCGCGGCAAGCCGGCGCCGGACGTCTACCTCGAGGCGGCGGCGATGCTCGGCGTCGCGCCGGCCGCGGCGGTGGTGATCGAGGACTCGACGAACGGGATCCGGGCCGGCAAGGCCGCGGGGATGGCGGTGATCGCGATCCCCGATCCCAATAGCCCGCCGGCGGACGGTGCGCTCGAGGCGGCCGACGCGGTGCTCGATGGAATCGGCGAGCTGACTGCCGATCTGGTTCGGCAGGCGGTCGAATAGGGTTGGCGGCGGATGGCCGCCGGCGACGCGCAGGGCACCGACTACGACGTGATCGTCCTCGGCGGCGGGCCGGCGGGGACCCACTGCGCGGGTGAGCTCGCCGACGGGGGATGCCGGGTCGCGATCGTCGAGGATGCCCTGCTCGGCGGCGAGTGCGACTTCTACGCCTGCATGCCCTCGAAGACGCTTCTCCGCCCGGGCGAGGCGCTGACCGAGGCGCGCGACGCCCCGGGCGCGCGCGAGCGCGTCGCCGACGATCCGGTCGAGCCGCGCGGCGCCTTCGGCTGGCGCAACTTCATGGTCAACGACTACAGCGACGCGAACGAGGTCGGGTGGGCGGAGTCGAAGGGGATCGAGCTGATCCGCGGGCGCGGGCGCCTGGCGGGCACGGGCGCGGTCGAGGTTGACGGGCGGACGCTCGCCGCCGGCGACGTGGTGATCGCCACCGGCTCGGACTCCAACACCCCGCCGGTGCCCGGGCTCGCCGACCTCGACGGGCTCTGGACCAATCGCGAGGGGACTGGCGCGAACGAGGTGCCGCGCCGGCTGCTGGCGATGGGCGGCGGACCGGTCGGCGTCGAGCTCGCCCAGGTGTTCCGTTCGCTGGGCTCGGAGGTGGCATTGATCGAGGGCCAGGATCGGGTCCTGCCGCGCTCGCCGCGAGCGCTCGGGGAGGCGCTCGGGAAGGCGCTCGAGGCTGACGGGGTCGAGCTCAGGCTCGGCGAGCACGCGAGCGCCGCCCGGCGCGACGGCGAGGAGTACGTGCTCTCGTTCGAGCGCGGTTCCGAGCTGCGTGGCGATCGGATGCTCGTCGCCACCGGGCGCAGCCCGCGGGTCGAGGACATCGGGCTCGAGTCGGTGGGCCTCGACCCCGCCAATGGCAAGATCGAGGTCGACGGGAGGATGAGCGCCGGCGAGCGGCTCTGGGCGATCGGCGACGTGACCGGGATCTGGCCCCTCACCTACGTCGGCAAATATCAGGGACGGGTGGCGGCGGCGAACATCCTCGGCGAGGGGGCCGAGGCCGACTACTCGGCAGTCCCGACCGTCGTCTTCACCCACCCCCAGGCCGCCGCCGTCGGCGCCGCCGAGGGGGAGGTGGAGGCCAGGGTCGAGCTGGCGAGCGTCCCCCGCACCTACACCTTCGAGCGCGAGTACGAGGGCCGCCCGGACTTCATGACCCTGGTCTCCGACGGCGCCCGGCTCACCGGCGCCTACGCGCTCGGCCCGGAGGCGGGGGAGTGGCTCCAGCAGGCGACCGTGGCGATCAAGGCAAAGCTCCCGCTCGACCTCCTCTACGACAC
Organism: Actinomycetota bacterium; assembly: GCA_046732395.1. GTDB lineage: Bacteria > Actinomycetota > Thermoleophilia > Solirubrobacterales > 70-9 > JAWVFM01. Next base: position 15,242 of record JBKPNB010000301.1, read on the forward strand.
GATCCAGCCCTTCCCGACGTTCTCCGAGGCGTTCCTTTACGCCCTCCAGGAGCTCCGCTCGAAGGTCCGCTGACCGCCGTCGACCGCAACCGGTTAGGCGACCTCCTCCGCGCTGAGGAGGAGCGTTTCGCCGCCACCCATCGCCGCTCGGGCGAGCTCTTCGAGGAGGCGAAGGGCTCGCTGCTCGCCGGCGTCCCGATGCCGTGGATGAGCGAGTGGGCTGGCCCCCATCCGGTGTTCGCGGCCGCGGCGTCCGGCGCCTCGTTCACCGACGTCGACGGCAACGAGTACGTCGACTTCTGCCTCGGCGACACCGGGGCGATGACCGGCCACTCCCCGTCGCCGACGACGGCCGCGATCGAGGCGCAGTCGCGGCGCGGGATCACCCTGATGCTGCCGACCGAGGACTCGGGCTGGGTTGGGGGCGAGCTCGCGCGCCGGTTCGACTTGCCGTACTGGCAGTTCGCCCTCACCGCCACCGACGCGAACCGGTTCACAATCCGGCTCGCGCGGGCGATCACCGGGCGCCCGAAGATCCTCGTCTACTCCTGGTGCTACCACGGCACCGTCGACGAGACGTTCGCGATCGCGCGCGACGGTGCGACCCTCACCCGCCCCGACAACGTCGGCCCGCCGGTCGATCTCGCGGTGACGACGGTGGCCGTCGAGTGGAACGACGTCGGCGCGCTCGAGGCCGCGCTCGCCGGCGGCGAGGTCGCCTGCGTGCTCGCCGAGCCGGCGATGACCAACATCGGGATGGTCCTCCCCGACCCCGGCTACCACGAGGCGCTGCGGGCGCTGACCCGCGAGCACGGGACGCTGCTGGTGATCGACGAGACGCACACGATCTGCGCCGGGTTCGGCGGCTACACCCGCGCCCACTCGCTGGAGCCGGACTTCGTCACCGTCGGCAAGCCGCTCGCGGGCGGCGTCCCGGCGGCGGCGTACGGGATGAGCGAGGTGGTGGCGGAGCGGGTGCTGCGCCAGGGGCGAACGCTCGAGACCTGGGACGTCGGCGGGATCGGCGGGACGCTCTCGGGAAACGTGCTGTCGCTGGCGGCGATGCGGGCGACGCTCGAGGGGGTGCTCACCGAGAAGGCATTCGAGCGGATGATCGAGCTCGGTGAGCGGTTCGAGGCCGGCGTCGCCGGCGTGATCGCCGACGGCGAGATGCCGTGGCACGTGACCCGGCTCGGGTGCCGCGTCGAGTACGCGTTCCGGCCCGAGCCGCCGCGGACCGGCGGCGAGGCGGCCGCCGCCCAGGATCGCGACCTCGACCGCTTCCTCCACCTCCACGCCCTCAACCGGGGGATCCTGATGACCCCCTTCCACAACATGGCGCTGATGTCGCCGGCGACGACCGCCGACGACGTCGACCGCCACACCGAGGCGTTCGCCGAGGCGGTCCGGGACCTGCGCGGCTGAGGCGCGCGACGGACGCGCACATGGGCCGGCTGGGCATACTCGTCCGATGAGCGGAAGGCCGCCACGAACCGAGCAGCCGGGGGAGACGATGAGGGTCACCGCCACGGTCTACCCCCGCGAGCCGCGGGTCGTCGCCGAGCCGCTCCCCGACGAGTTCTCCCGCACCCGGTTGCGGCGCTCGCTGTTCGTCCTCGCCGCGGTCGCGGTGCTGGTCGTCGCCCTCCTCGCCCTGCTCCCGGGGCTGGCCTCGCTGCGACAGAGCTTCGAAGGAGCCGAGCCTGGCTGGATCGCCCTCGGCGCGTTCCTCGAGCTTGTCTCGTGCGCGTCCTACGTTCTCGTCTTCCGCGCCGTCTTCTGCCAGCGGATGAGCTGGCGGACGAGCGGCGAGATCGGCCTCTCCGAGCAGGCGGCGAACTCGTTGCTCTCGGTCGGGGGCGCGGGCGGGCTCGTGCTGGGCGCCTGGATCCTCCGCCGCGGGGGAGTGCCCGGCGGCCAGATAGCACGGCGCACCGTCGCCTTCTTCCTCATCACCAGCCTCGCCAACGTCGGCTTTCTCGCGCTCGGCGGCATCGCGCTCGTCACCGGCCTCGCCGACGGGCCCTCGAACCTGCTGCTCGGCGTCGTCCCCGCGGTGGTCGGGATCGGTGCGATCGTGATCGCGCTCGGCGCCGGCCCGGTGGCCCGCGCGCTCGGCGAGCGCTCGGAGCGACGCGCGGTGGCGGCCACATTGCGCGCACTCGGCGACGGGGTCGCCGAGACGGTGCGGCTGCTGCGCTCGCCGGCGGCGCTCGTCGGCTCGGCCGGCTACATGCTGTTCGACATCGCCGTGCTCGGGGTCTGCTTTCCTGCCTTCGGCAACCCGCTGCCTCCGATCGACGTCCTCTTGCTTGCCTACATCATCGGCCAGCTCGGGGGGCTGGTCCCGCTCCCAGGCGGGATCGGCGGCCTCGACCTCGGGCTGCTCGGGGCGCTCGTGCTCTATGGCGTCGGCCCGACCCGCGCCGCGGTCGCGATCCTCGCCTACCGGGCCATCCTTCTCGCCATCCCGGCGCTCGTCGGCCTGCCGGCGCTGGCGAGTCTTCGCCGCCGCCTGCGCCGTGAGGACCACGACATCCGTGCCTGCGTGCCGGGACAGGAGGTCGAGGTGCTCGGCGCCGGCCGGATCAGGATGCCCCCGATCGCGCGGGTCGCCGAGTGAGGCGCGGGGCGGGCGCCGATGGCTGAGCTCGAGCTCGGGCGCACGCTCCTGCTCTGGTTCTGGGCGCTCTGCCTGGCGGGCATCGAGATCGAGATCGAGGGCGGCTACGGGTGGGCCGAGCGGCTGCCGACCTGGTGGTTGCGGCACGGCCGCGTCGGCCGCGTCTACGGGGCCTTCATGGGCCACCGGCCGCTGACCGGCTACCACGTGTTCGCGTTCACGATCCCGCTGCTGGTCCTCCACCTGCCGTACGTGATGGGAGTCGACTGGACGCTCGCCGGCGAGCTCCGGACGCTCGCCACCTACTTCGCGCTGGCGGTGGTCTGGGACTACCTGTGGTTCGTGCTGAACCCGGCCTACACGGTGCGGCGCTTCCGGCGTGGCAGCGTCTGGTGGTTCGAGGTGCCGTGGATCTGGCGTTTCCCGCTCGACTACTACTCCGGGATCGGAGTCTCCCTGGCGCTCGCCGGGCTCGCCGCGCTCGACGCAGGCAGCTTCGAGCCGTTCCGGCGCGAGCTCTGGATGCTCGCCGGCCTCGCGGTGCTGACCGCGGCCGCGGTCGCCGCCGCGCCGCTCTACCACCGCTGGTACCGGCACATGCGCCGCGCCGGCGCCGACGACCGCGACCTCACCAGGACCTACCCGCCGCCGGCGCCCGACGCGTCCTGGGCGGGCGGGGTCCCGAACTTGGCGCCGCTCGCGCCCGCGCCCGAGACGGATGTACGATCCCCCGTGAAGGAGCCTGACCGGTAAAGGAGGCTGACCGGTAGATGGGGGTCACGGACCGGGCGCGGCTGCGCGTCCTCTACGGAGTGAACGGCGAGGGGATGGGGCACGCGACCCGCTCGCAGGTCGTGATCGACTCGATGCTTCGCCGCCACGACGTGCGGGTGGTGGCCTCCGGCTCGGCTTTTCGCTACCTCCGCGAGCGGCTGCCGCGCGTGGACGAGATCTTCGGCCCCACCTTCGACCTCGAGGAGGGCGAGATCCGTCGCTGGGGGACGGTGCGGCAGAACCTGAGCCTGGCCCGCAAGGAGCTGCCGGAGACCGTCCGCAGCTGGACCGCGAGGGTCAGGGAGTGGGCGCCCGACGTGGTGATCAGCGATTTCGAGCCGCTCGCCGGGGTCTACGCCCGGCTCACGCGGACGCCGCTGATCGCGGTCGGCAACATCAACCTGCTCGACCGCTGCCGCCACGACGCCGACATCCTCGGCGCGGAGCGCGAGGACTTCCTCCTGGCCCGGGCGGTATCGCGGACGATGGTGCCGGGGGCGGTGTCCTACATCGTCACCACCTACTTCCGTCCGCCGATCCTGCGCGGCGGCACGACGCTCGTGCCGCCGATCGTCCGCCCCGAGATCGTCGACGCCGAGCCCGTCCGCGGCGATCACCTGGTCGTCTACTGGAGCGGCGACGAGGCGGTGCTCGATGCGCTCCGCGCGGCGCCGATGCGCTGCCTCGTTTACGGCATGCAGGGCGAGACCGCGGAGGCGACGACCGACGGCAACCTCGAGTTCCGCCCGCGCTCGACCGAGGGGTTCGTCGAGGCGCTTCGCACCTCGCGCGGCGTCGTCGCCGGAGGCGGCTTTTCGCTCCTGAGCGAGGCCGTCTACCTCGGCAAGCCGATCCTCTCGATTCCGCTCCGCGGCCAGTTCGAGCAGGTGATCAACGCCCGCTATACGGCGCGGCTCGGGTACGGGATGTGCGCGGCGGAGGTCACACCGGAGGTGATGCGCGAGTTCGTCGACCGCCTGCCGGAGTTCGAGAGGGCGCTCGCGGGCTACGAGCAGGACGGAAACGCCCTCGCCCTGCGGACGATCGAGGAGGCGGCGCTCGAGGCCGCGGCGGCGGAACCGCGCGAGCTCCGCCGCGAGCGGCGGGTGGCGCGGCGGGCCTCGAAGCAGGCGCGGGCTTCGAAGCCGCGGCGGGAGCGGGCGAGGTGAAGCGTGCGCTCGGGGTGGCGGCCGGGGGCGTCGCCGGGTTCGCCTGGTTCCACGGGCAGTACCCGACCTCGCAGCTCTACGGCCCGACGATCTGCCGCGTCCCCGACGCGGATCGGATGATCGCCCTCACCTACGACGACGGGCCGAACCCCAGCTTCACCGAGGAGCTGCTGGGGATTCTCGACCGGCACGGTGCGAAGGCCACGTTCCTCCTGATCGGTGAGTGGGCCGAGCGCGAGCCCGAGCTCGTCGGCACCGTCGCCGCCGCCGGCCACGCGATCGGCAACCACACCTGGTCGCACCCGACGATGCCGCTCCGCTCGGCCGCGCAGATCCGCGAGGAGATGCGCCGAACCCGCGAGGCGGTCGGCGCCGCCGGCGTCTCGTTCTCGACCGTCGACGGCGCCGAGCTGATGCGCCCGCCCTACGGTCGCCGCCGGCCCGGCACGCTGCGGACGGTCCGGGAGGTCGGCTACGTCCCCCTCCTGTGGTCGATCACCTGCTACGACTGGCGCCGGACGGCGACCGTCGACAAGATCGTCCATCGCGGTTGCCGGGCGAAGAGCGGCGACGTGATCCTCCTCCACGATGGCTCGAACGCCGAGCCCGCCGCCGACCGCTCCGCCTCGGTTGCCGCCACCGACGAGATCATCCGCCGCAAGGCCGCCGAGGGCTACCGGTTCGTGACGATCCCGGAGCTGGTCGGCGAGGCGGCGAACGGCGCCGATGATCGGCCTGGACCCGGGTGATCCGGCACTAGATGCGCGATGCCTATCGACAGCGGTTTTGATCCGCGATTTCTCCCCGGCCACGAGGTGACCATTCCCGATTCCGCCACCGACGCGGCTCGCGCCGACCTCCTGCCGACGAAGGACGGCGACGCCGTCGGGCATTACACGCACTTCTCGCTCGCCATGAGTGCGTCGCGCAAGTTCTGCCGGTGGGTGGCGTGGAACATCGACGGAGCGCAGCACGTCGCGACGACCGGCGACAGTCGGAACTTCGAAGACGACCCCGCCTACGATCCGACGTTCCAGACCGGCGGGGAGCTGTACGTCAACAACGACCTCGACCAGGGCCACATCGCCGCGTTCGCCGACGTGTCGTGGGGGACCGCCGAGGAGGCCTCCCGGGCTCGGCTCCAGTCCTGCTACTTCACCAACATCACCCCGCAGCTGGACTCGTTCAATCGCTCGAGCCTGAAGGGCGTTTGGGGAGAGCTCGAGAATTCGATCGCCGAGGAGAACAACGTCGAGGCGAAGCGGATCACCGTGTTCGGTGGGCCGATGTTTCAGCCGGACGATCTCCCCTTCCACGAGGCACTCGTCCCGCGTGACTTCTGGAAGGTGGTCGCCTACGTCGAGGACGATGCCCTGAAGGCGAAGGCGTTCGTCCTCACCCAAAAAGACCTCGAGGGGAAGCTCGAAGGCCTGCTCCTCGACGAGTACAGGATGTACCAGCATCGCGTGGACGAGCTCGCGGAGAAGCTGGAGCTCGACCTCGGCGTCCTCGCCGCGGCCGACACGGCCCCGACTCAATCGGAGCTCGCCGCCGGTGCCCCGCCGGTGCGCCGAATCACGAGCACCTCGGAGATCAACGCACGCGGGTGGTGAGGGCGGGCGCCCTTCAGTCCTCGAGCACGTCCTTGAACTCAGCGGCCCCAGTGCCTCCGTCGGTTCGTCAACCGACGGCCTCGCCGCCCGCCTAGGCGAGCGCTGGCTCGCCCGCCGCCCGGCTGGGCTTGATGTTCTGGTTCAGCCGGAACAGGTTGTCGGGGTCGTAGCGGTCCTTGAGCGCCACCAGCCGCTCGTACTTCTCGGCGCCGAAGGCGTCGCGGACTCGATCCCCCTCGGCGGTGAAGTTGAGGTAGGGGGCGCCGGTGGCGAACGGCCGCATCGCTTCGGCGAAGCTCTTCGCGGCGTCGATCTGCCGCGCGTCGTCGGCGGGGTCCTCCCACACACAGAGGGGGTGGAACATGTACCGCGCGTCGCGATGCGAGAACGCGGTCGCGTCGTCGTCCACCGCCGCCACCGCCTGGCCGACGCGGAAGAGGAGGATCTGGGTCAGCGGCGAGGTCGGCCGGTTCGCCGGCGACGCCCAGGTGTCAATCGCCTCGTCGGGCAGTCTCGCGAGGTACTCGCCGCGCCAGTAGTTCCGCAGGCCGGGGGGCGCCGAGGGGTCGAGGATGGCCTGGAACGCCGTGTAGGGCATCGGCTGGATCAGGTCGACCTCGGGACCCAGGTCCTTGAGCGGCTGGATCACCGGCGCGCCCCCCTCCGGGTCGCCGACGTACATCGCCGCCATCCCCAGTACGGGTTGTCCACGCAGGTGCTCGGGGACGAACTCCTCCGGCGGCGCGGTGAGGATCACGCAGGCCGTCGAGAGCTCGTCGGGAGCGTCATCTACGTAGTCCCGCCACGCGCGGGTGACCTCCTGCGCCCGCTCGACCGGGAACATCGCGAGCCCGGCGAGGACGATCGGCCCGAGCGGGTGGGCTTCGAACTCGAACGAGGTGACGACGCCGAAGTTGCCGCCGCCGCCGCGGATGCCCCAGAACAGCTCCTCGTTCTCATCGGCGCTCGCGGTGACGACGCTGCCGTCGGCGGTGACGACCTCGGCCGAGACCAGGCTGTCGCAGGTGAGCCCGTACCTGGACGACGTCCAGCCGAAGCCGCCGCCGGTGGTGAAGCCGCCGACGCCGGTGGTGGTCACACGCCCGCCCGGCGTATGGAGGCCGTGCCCCTGCGTCGCCGCGTCGTAGTCGCCCCACAGCACGCCGCCGCCGGCGGTCGCCCGGCGGCGATCGGGATCGACGTCGATCCGCTTCAGCCCGGCCAGGTCGATCAAGATTCCGTCGTCGCAGATGCTCATCCCGGCGACGCTGTGTCCCCCGGAGCGGACCGCGACCGCCAGGTCCCGATCGCGCGCGAGGTTGACCGCGGCGACGACGTCATCGGTGCTCGCGCAACGCGCGATCACCGCCGGCCGCTTGTCGAAGATGCCGTTGAAGACCTTGCGGGCCTCGTCGTATCCCGCGTCGTCGGGGGCGATCACATCGCCGGCGAAACCCGATCGCAGCGCGTCCGCGACCTGGCCATTGCCCACAGAGTCAGTCATGTTCTCCCTTTCGGTTGGCAGCCCTTTAGCCAACCCTCCCCGATCGCCGGGCGATCTGTCAATGAGGTCCATCACCCATCTATCGTGAGGAGGACGCATGAGGAAGCTGATCTACTCGATGGGCGTCTCGCTCGATGGGTACATCGCCGGACGGGCCGGGGAGATCGACTGGGCGACGCCGGACGAGGAGCTCCATCGATTCCACAACCAGCGGGCGCGGGAGACCGGCGCCGATCTCTACGGACGGAACCTCTACGAGACGATGCGCTTCTGGGAGACGGCCGATCAGGATCCCTCGCGAGCGGAGCACGAGCTCGAATTCGCGCGGATCTGGAAGGAGACCCCGAAGGTCGTCTTCTCCCGCACGCTCGAGCGCATCGAGGGCGACTACCGGCTGGTCCGGGATGGCGCCGTCGAGGAGGTCGCCCGACTCAAGGAGGAGTCCGGGGCGGACCTCGCCGTCGGCGGCGCCGGCCTCGCCGCCACGCTGATCCGGCACGGGCTCGTCGACGAGTACCGCCCGCTGGTCTATCCGGTGGTCCTCGGCGGCGGTACCCCGTACCTGCCCGCCCTCGAGGAGCCGATCGGCCTCGAGCTCGTCGAGACGAAGACGTTTGGCTCGCGCGTCGTCTACCTCCGCTACCGGGCGACGCCATGAGCGCGGCGGTCACCGCCACCGCCACCACGCTCGACGCCGAGCCCGCTGCGGCGCTCGTTCCCACCGATCATGTGATCGTCCTCTTCGGCGCGACCGGGGACCTGGCAAGGCGCAAGCTTTTGCCCGGGCTCTTCCACCTCGCCTCGGCCGGCCTCCTTCCTGAGCGCTACCGGATCATCGGCGCCTCCCGGCGAGACCTCGCGGACGATGACTTTCGCGCGCGGGCGCACGCGGCCGTCGACGAATTTGGACGCGAGCCCGCGGAGGGAAAGGCCTGGGAGGACTTCGCCGCCGCGCTCTCGGCGGCGACGATCGCGCACGGGGTCGGCGAGGTGGCCGCCGCCGTGGAGAGGGCGCGCGCGGAGCTGAGTGAGGGGTCCGGGCTTCTGCACTACCTCTCGGTGCCGCCGGGCACGGCCGGCCCGCTGATCGAGGAGCTCGGTGAGGCCGGCCTCGGCGATGGCGCGCGGATCATCATCGAGAAGCCGTTCGGCACCGACCTGGCCTCGTGCCGAGAGCTCAACCAATGCCTGCTCTCGGTCTTCGACGAGTCGCGGATTTTTCGCATCGACCATTACCTCGGGCGGGAGGCGGTCCAGAACCTGCTCGCGATTCGCTTCGCGAACGGAATGTTCGAGCCGGTCTGGAACCGCGACCACATCGACCACGTCCAGGTCGACGTGCCGGAGACGCTCTCGATCGGCACCCGGGGCGACTTCTACGAGCGCACCGGGGCGTTTCGCGACATGGTCGTCACCCACCTCTTCCAGGTCCTCGGCTTCGTCGCCATGGAGCCACCGACGTCGCTCGATGCCAAGCACCTGATGCTCGAGCGCGCCAAGGTCTTCGATGCGATGCCGGCGCTCGAGCCCGACCTGGTGATCCGCGGTCAGTACTCCGGATACCGCGACGAGGACGGCGTGGCGGCCGGGTCGGATGCCGAGACCTACGTGGCGCTCAGGGCTTCGATCGCCAACTGGCGCTGGGAGGGGGTTCCGTTCTTCCTTCGCCACGGAAAGCGACTGGCCGAGAGCCGCCACCTGCTGACGATCGCCTTCAAGCAGCCACCGCGGCGCATGTTCCCCTTCGACTGTCGCTACGTCGCCGAATCGTTCGGCTTCGACCACCTGACCTTCGAGCTCGGCGATCCGGGGAGCATCTCGGCGAGCTTCCTGGCGAAGGTGCCGGGACCGAAGCTTCGGCTCGGGGAGGCCGGGATGAGCTTCAGCTACTCGACCGCCTTCGGCGGGCCCGAGCAGGCGCTCGAGCCCTATGAGCGCCTGATCCACGACGTGATGCTCGGCGACCGCACGCTGTTCACGACCTCCGAGCCGATCGAGCGGCTGTGGCAGCTCTCCGCCCCGCTGCTGAGGAAGCCACCCGCGGCGCTGGCCTACCCACCGGGATCGTGGGGGCCGGAGGAGGCGAACGCGCTGATCGCCCCGCGGCGCTGGCACTTGCCCGGGCACAGCGACTAGCGACGGGGAGTCGCGGAGACCCGGGAGCCCGGGCGACTGAAAGAGGAGCACACTTAGTGCACCGTCCAGCCGAAAGGAGGAGCTCGATGCCCAAGGTCCTGATCCTGGCCGGCGACGCGGCCGAGTCGCTCGAGGTCATGTACCCCTACCAGCGCCTGCTCGAGGAGGGCTACGAGGTCGAGATGGCGGGGCCCTCGAAGAAGAGGCTCCAGTTCGTCGTCCACGACTTCGTCGACGGCTTCGACACCTACACCGAGAAGCCCGGGTACACGTGGGAGGCCGACCTCGCCTTCGCCGACGTCGATCCGGCCGACTACGTGGCGCTCGTGGTGCCCGGCGGCCGGGCCCCGGAGTACATCCGCAACGACTCCGACGTCCAGCGAATCATCCGCCACTTCTTCGAGGACGAGCGACCCGTGGCGCAGCTCTGCCACGCCGGGCTGGCGCTCGCGACCGCCGGCGTCCTCGAGGGTCGGCAGACGGCGGCCTATCCGGCGCTCGAGCCGGACGTGAAGGCCGCGGGGGCGGAGTTCGTTGACGGCGCCGGCGTCGTCGACGGGATGATGGTCTCCGCTCGTGCCTGGCCCGACCATCCGGCCTGGATGCGGGAGTTCATCCAGATCCTTCGCGAGCGCGCGCCGGCGGAACCCGCCGCCCAGACCACCGCGTAGTCAGGACGCCCTCAGCGCTTGTAGGAGACCAGCTCTTCCTTCTCGGATCCGCCGGAGACGTCGACGGCGAGAACGGCCTGGCCGCTGCCCCTGGCGTAGAACTTGAGCTCCGACGCCTTGGGCTCGATCGGCGAGTAGTCCTCGGTCATCAACACGTGGGTGTAATGGCCGGCGGGCACCTCCGCCTGCTGCTTGAGGGAGATGACACGTGATTGGTCCTCCGCGACTCCCTTCGAGTACTCCTCGCGGTACGACAGCCCGACTCTGGGCTTCGCCGGCAGCGCGACGCCGGGCATATTCCCGTCGACGCCGGCCTCCCAGGAACCGTTGTCCACGGGCCGGCCATGCTCGTAGGCGATCGTGTGCTCGCCGAAGTACCAGACATTCGCGCGCCGGTCCTGGGCGTACCAGTCCTTGGTCACCTCGGTCGGCTTGCCGTGCTCGGTGACGACATCGCTCACGACCCGGGCGCGGATCCCGTCGGCGATTAGCCTCGTCCGGGGCGTCACCTTGATCACGTCATGCTTCACCGAGCCGTCGGCGGAGTCGGTGACGCGGTAGACCCAACGGCTTCCGACCCGCATCGGCCAGCGGCGATTGTCGATGTTGGCGCTGAAGTGAGCGGGGTTGAGGTGCACGGGATCGTCTCCCTGCGGCAGCCCCGACCGAGGCCGTGTCGCGCCCGCATTCGCCACCAGGCCGGCGACGAGCGCCGCCGCCAGGATCGCGACGGTCGGCAGGATCAGCCTGATGTGCATGGTCCGGTTGTTCATCTCTCGCTCCTCCTAATTGGAAATCGCCAACGTCACGGACTTGATGCCAGACGAGGATGAGGTCGGGATGAAAGGGACCGCAGGACGGCTGTAGGCCCCCGCGGACGAGCCGGGCTCGTCGCCCGTGACGCACAATTGGGCGCGTGAGCGACCTCCAGATCGTCATCGCCGCGCTCTTCGTCTCGGCTGCGGGGCTCAACGCGCTCGCGAATTGGCTGACCGTTCCCTACCCGATCACGCTCGTGATCGGCGGCCTCGTACTGGGACTCATCCCCGGGCTCCCGGACATCCAGCTCGACCCGGACCTGGTCCTGCTCATCTTCCTGCCGCCGCTGCTGTACTCGGCCGCCTTCTTCGCCGACCTGCGCAGCCTTCGGGCCGACGCCCGCGTGATCTCGCTGCAGGCGGTCGGACTCGTGATCGCCACCGCGGCCCTGGTCGCGCTGATCGCGCACCAGCTGATCGGCCTGCCGTGGGCGATGTCGTTCGTCCTCGGCGCGATCGTCTCGCCGACCGACCCGGCGGCCGCGACGGCGATCATGCGGCGCGTCGGCGCGCCGCGCCGGATGGTGAACGTCCTCGAGGGCGAGAGCCTGTTCAACGACGCGACCGCGCTTGTCGCCTATAAGGTCGCGGTCGCCGCCGCCGTCGGGGCGAGCGTCTCGGCGTCGCACACCGTGCTGGAGTTCTTCGGCGACGCGGCGGGGGGGATCGCGATCGGGCTCGTCGTCGGCGGGGTGATCGCCGAGGTCCGCAAGCGGATCAGCGACGTCAACACCGAGCTGACGATCTCGCTGTTCAGCGCCTACGGCGCATTCATCCCGGCCGACCAGCTCGGGGTTTCAGGCGTCCTCGCCGCGGTCACGGCCGGCATCTACCTCGGCTTCCGTGCGCCGGAGATCGCTTCGCCCGAGAGCAGGATGCAGGGCTTCGCGATGTGGTCGGTCCTCACCTTCCTGCTGAACGCGGCCCTGTTCATCCTGATCGGACTCCAGCTCCCGGTGATCGTCGACGGGCTCGCCGGCCGGCCGGCGGGCGAGGTGATCGGCTACGCCGCCGCGGTCTGCGCGGCGGTGATCGGCGTCCGCTTTCTCTGGAACTTCGCAGTCACGTTCCTGATCCGGGCGATCGACCGGCGGCCCTCGCAGCGCGCGCGGCGCGCGAGCTGGCGCAACCGGCTGGTGGGGGGCTGGGCCGGGATGCGCGGGGCCGTCTCGCTAGCGGCGGCGCTGGCCCTGCCCCTGCACACCGACGCCGGCGCGGCGCTGCCCGGACGCGCGTTGATTCAGTTCATCACCTTCGCCCTGATCCTGGTGACGGTGGTCGGAGAGGGGCTCACCCTGCCGTTCCTCATCCGCCGCCTCGGCGTGGTCGAGGACCGCACCGAGGAGGAGCACGAGGAGCTCCGCGCGCGGCTGGTGATCGCGCGCGCCGCGCTCGAGCGCGTCGACGAGCTCGAGGGCGAGGAATGGACCCGAGACGGGACCGTCGAGCGCGTCCGCGCCCTCTATCGGTTCCGCCAGCGCCGCTTCAAGGCGCGGGCGGGCAAGATCGAGGACACGGACGGGATCGAGGAGGGCTCCCTCGCCTACCAGCGGATGATGCACGAGATCTACGCCGCCCAGCGGCGGGAGCTGGTCCGCCTCCGCAACGCCCGTGAGATCAGCGCGGACGTGATGCGCCGGGTCGAGCGCGAGCTCGACCTCGAGGAGTCCCGCCTCGAGGTCTAGTCGGTCTAGTCGCTCGGCGCCTCGGGCGCCGGGGGCGGCGCGGACGTCGCCGGCGCTTCTGCCGGCGCCGCCGGGGCGGGCGCCTCGGGCTGCGCGCGTCCGATCGAGATCGCCGCCGC
>JBKPNB010000302.1:0-3162 GCA_046732395.1 Actinomycetota bacterium
GCGTCGATGATCCCGCTCGAGTAGCCTGCCCGGGCAACGATGATCGCCCGAGCTTCACAGCTTTTTCTGCCCACGCTGCGCGAGGACCCTGCCGACGCCGAGGCGGTGAGCCACAAGCTGCTCGTGCGCGGGGGTTTCATCCGGCAGGTCGTCGCCGGCGCCTGGACGTATCTGCCGCTCGGCTGGCGCGTGCACCGAAAGATCGAGCAGATCATCCGCGAGGAGATGGACGCGATCGGCGGCCAGGAGATGCTGATGCCGCTGCTGACGCCCGCCGAGCTGTGGAAGCGGTCAGGGCGGTACACGATCCCCGAGGTGTTCAAGCTGCACGACCGCGCCGGGCGCGAGTTCGTGCTCCCGATGACGCACGAGGAGACGGTGACCTTCCACGCGCGTGAGATCAAGAGCTACCGCGAGCTGCCGAAGATCCTCTACCACTTCTCCGTCAAGGACCGCGACGAGCCCAGGCCGCGCGGAGGGTTGATCAGGGTGCGCGAGTTCATCATGAAAGACGCCTACTCGTTCGACCGCGACGAGGCCGGCCTCGACGAGAGCTTCCGCAAGCACTCCGCGACCTACAAGCGGATCTTCGAGCGCTGTGGGATCGAGGCGATGGAGGTCGCGGCGGAGTCCGGGATCATGGGCGGGAGCGGCAGCAAGGACTTCCTCGCGCCCGCCGGGTCAGGCGAGAACACGCTGGTCGTCTGCGAGAACGGCGACTATGCGGCCGACCTCGAGATCGCCCGGGGCAAGCCTTCAGTGCCGGACTTTCCGGAGGCCCTGCCGGAACCGCAGGAGGTCGAGACGCCTGGGCAGCGCACGATCGAGGCGGTGTCGAAGTTCCTCGGCGTCGACCCGCGTGCGACCGCGAAGGCTATGCCGGTCGTCGTTGACGGAAGCATCGTGCTCGCGCTGGTGCGCGGAGACGACCGGCTGAACGAGATGAAGCTGCTCGAGGCCCTCGGCCAGACCTTCAGGCTCGCCGAGCCCGACGAGATCCGCGCGACCTTCGGAGCGGACGGTGGCTCGATCGGACCGGTCGGCGTCGGGGTCGAGGTGATCGCCGACGAGGCGCTGCGCGAGGGGCAGTACGTTGTCGGCGCCAACCGTGATGACGTGCATCTGCGCGGCGCGCAGGCCGGCCGCGACTACGAGCCTCGCTTCGCGGATCTCAGAGAAGTTCGCGAAGGAGACGCATGTCCTAACTGCGGCGGGCATCTACGACTACAGGTGGCGATCGAGGTCGGACACATCTTCAAGCTCGAGACGCAGTACTCGCAGCCGCTGAACGCGAACTTCGTGGACGAGGACGACAAGGAGCGCCCGTTGATCATGGGCTGCTATGGGATCGGGCTCGGGCGGATCATGGCCGCCGCGGTCGAGCAGGGCCACGACGAGCAGGGCATCGTGTGGCCGCCTGCCATTGCCCCTTACGATGTCCACGTGGTCGCGTTGCCCGGAGTCGAGCATCAGGCCGAGGAGGCCGCCCGCGTGCTCGACGGGGCGGGTGCGGAGGTGCTGCTCGACGACCGCGACGCCCGCGCCGGCGAGAAGTTCGCCGACGCCGACCTGATCGGGATCCCGCTGCGGGTGACCGTCGGCAAGAAGACCGCCGAGGACGGCGCCGTGGACGTGCGCGAGCGGGCAAGCGGCGAGGAGCGGCGGGTCGCCATCGACGAGCTCGGGAGCATCGTCTAGTGCCTCGCCGGCGAAGGTTCAGCGAGGAGCCGTTCGGCCCGACGATCGAGCGCCTGATGGGGGAGACCGGAGTGACCTACCGCGCCCTGGCCGACCGGACGAAGCTCTCGGCGGGTTACCTGAACCACCTCGTCCACGGCAACCGCCCGGTCCCGTCGGACAAAGTGGTAGGCCAGCTCGCGAAAGCCCTGGGCGTGGAGCCGGAGCACTTCCGCGAGTACCGCCTCCGCGTGATCACGAGGCGCCTGGAAGCGATGCCGGACCTGATCGACCGCCTCTACAAGCGCCTCGGCGGCTAGCCCAGCAAGGTTTTCACCGTCCGCTCGGCGCCAACCTGGCGCAGCCTGCCAAGGCATCGCTTGCGATGCCGCCTAAGAGGCCGCCGGGCTCCGCCCGGCGGCCGTTAAATCCAGCGGTTGGGAGAGTGAGAAAGGACGGGGCGTGGCGCAGCCTGCCAAGGCATCGCTTGCGATGCCGCCTAAGAGGCCGCCGGGCTCTGCCCGGCGGCCGCTAATCCAGCGGTTGGATAGAGTGAGAAAAGACGGGGCGTGGCGCAGCCTGGTTAGCGCGCTAGTCTGGGGGACTAGAGGTCGGCGGTTCGAGTCCGCCCGCCCCGATAGACGAAAAGCCCTGGCGTTCCAGGGCTTTTCTCGTTCCTCGCGGCGTTCGTCGTCGAGCGCGACAACGGGAATGAAAGCGCGGTGAAAGCGGACCGCGACGTCAGTCCGGAAGCGGCTCGTTTTCGGCCGCTTCCTGATCCGCTTCCGCTCCGAAGCCGTGAACGAGCATCCGCGTCCTCGCTTCGTCGCGCTGCGGCTTGCCGTAGTCGCCCGCGTAGTGACGTGTCCAGACGTCGAGCGAGTGACCGGTCATCTTCGCCGCCTGGACAGGATCGACTCCGCGTCGAGCCGCGAGCGAGGCGAACGAGCGTCGGAGCGTGTGCGGCGTGACGTGTCCGAGGCCCGCGCCGATCCCCGCGTCCTCGACGGCGCGTTGCAGGTTGCGCTGAAAGAGCGGACCGCCGCTCCGCGTAGAGAGGACGAAGTCGGAGTCGCGTCCGCGTCCAGCGGCCAGCTCCGCTCTCAAGTGATCGGTGAGGACGCGTTCCAGGGCGGTGAAGATCAGCGCCGCCCAGGGGCTAACGCTCAGGGTTCTCGGCGTCTCATAAACTCAGCGAGCCGTCTCGGCCCCCGGGAGGAGGAGAGTCGACCTCTCAGGGCCGCCCGTACGCGATCTTCCGCCGCGCACTCGAGCACGGGAACCTGCTCGTCGCCGAGGCGACAGCGAAGGAGCTACCCCGGCTCAACCTCACTGACGCGCTCGAGCTGACGGTCCTGATCGCGCGCAAATGATCCGGGCCGGCATCCGCGGGTTGCGGCCTGGGACCGCAGCGGTACCTCGAGGAGCACCCCCGAGACGACGATTGAAGTGAGTCGGGGCGGCGGCCACTCTCCCTCGAACGCC
>JBKPNB010000303.1:0-8047 GCA_046732395.1 Actinomycetota bacterium
CCCTGGACGCTGGCCACGTTGGCCGAGGCGCGCCTCGCTCGAGGCGACGTGCCGGCTGCGGGCGCGGCGGCGGAGGAGGCCGTCGCGCTGGCGCGTGAGCGCAAGACCAAAATCTTCGAGCCGATCACGCTCCTCGCGCTAGCGCGCGTCTTGCTGGGGAGCGAGGGCAGCGAGGCGAGGACCGACGTGGAGGCCGCCCTCTCCCGCGCACTGTCGCTGTCTGCGGAGATGGGCGCGCGCAGCGAGGAGCCGCTCGTCCGCGTGGAGCTGGCGAGGCTCGCGCGGCTGACCGGCGACGAGGCCACCCGGCAGCGCGAGCTCCGGGAGGCGCATCGGCTCTTCGGGGAGATCGGGGCCGAAGGTCACGCTGCGCGGCTCGCTCGGGAGATCAGCGCGCCGCCGAGCGGCCGACCCGCCTGACCGCAGTCGCTCTTCGCTACCCGTCCCCGGTTCTGACCCTCTCGGCGGGCCTTGCCGGCGGCTGACCGGCACCTGGGGGAGCCACGTTTCCCTCGCCCGCGCCCACGTCCGTCGACTCCCGCATGACCACGAACGCCACCGAGAGCACGATCACCACCGCGCCGATCAGCGAGGAGAGCCTGATGTGCTCGGAAAGGATCAACCAGCCGAGTAACAGGGCCACCACCGGATTCACGTAGGCGTAGGTGGCGACCTTGGAGATGGGCGCGTTCTTTAGCAGCCATACGTAGGCGCTGAAGCCCACTACGGAACCGATCAGGATGAGGTAGACGAAGCCCACCAGAGAGCCTGTGGAGATCGCCCCTAACTGGAGGTCCGAGCCCTCCCCTGCGAGGAAGCCCACGATGAGAGTGATCACGCCGCCGCAGATGGTCGTGGCCGCGGTGGCGAGGGCGGCATCGTCGGGCAGAGGCAGCCGCGGCGAAAAGAACGACCCGATCGCCCAAGCGAGGGCGCCGCCGCAGAGCATCAGCGCTCCGGCCATGCTCACTCCTGCAGGACGATCGGCCGGGAGGACCAGGATCGCAACGCCGAGATACCCGACGGCGACGCCGATCAGGGTCGCGCTCGTGGGCCGCTCGCGCGCCAAAGCGCGGAACACCACTATCCAGAGCGGGATCGAGGCATAGAGGAGAGCGGCGAAGCTCGAGGGCACCTTCTGCTCGGCGATCGACGCGATCCCGTTGCCTCCAAGCACGAGGAAGGCACCGATGACGGATGCGCTCGCGACCTGACGCGCATTCAGCCGAATCCGTCCGCGCCCGTGGCGGATGAGCAGGAACACGTACACGATGAGTCCAGCCGCCGTGAAACGGGCGCCGGCGCTAAGCAAAGGAGGCGCCGTCTCTACCACCACGCGGATGCCGAGGTACGTCGAGCCCCAGACGATGTAAACGGTCCACAGCGCCAGCCAGACCCGCCAGCCTGCCGGCGCAGCGACCCGGTCGATCACAACCTGCGTTCGGAGCGGGATCTCATGGGTTGCGCCGCCGCTATCGCTGATCAGCGCCGCCGGCCACGGATCCAGAGAGTAGAGGTCGCCTCCGTGTCATCCGCGCTTGGCGCACTATCCCCGTAATGAGCGCAGCCGAACGCACCGCTGCCGCTATGCGCGCGGAGCGAGCGTCTGCCGACGGCCCCAGCAGACACGCGGGTTGGACGAGCGGCAGGCGTATCTTCTGGCGCCGCGGTCGCTTCCGCAAGTCGCGCAATGCGAGAGCGGGTTGGGACGAAATTCTCGTGTCTGGTCCGTAGCGGGCGTCTCAGCCGCCGACCCGGAGACGCCCAGGGGTCCGCACAAGCGGGAGCGGGCTGGTCTCAGCGCCGCTGCACCGGAACCCCTCGGGCGCTGCGGAAGGCGGCGGCTACGTCGCGAGTGGCCCCCTCGGCTCCAAGCGGATAGAGGTGCAGGGCGTCTACACCAGGCATGGCCGCCAGCTCGGTGGCTAGCTCGGTTGCGAGAGCGACGCCCCCACCCATGCTGATCTGCCGGTAGGCCTCGTCAGGAAGCTGGCATCCGGGGAGGCGTCGCGCGCGGTTGGCCATCTGCTCGCTACGCAGCAGAGCGATCCCTGCGTAGAAGCGAACCCCGGCCAGCAGCCCTGACGCCCGGTCCAGAAAGGCCTGGAGCGCGGCCAGGTCGAAGACCATCTGCGATTGGAGGAAGTCGGTGCCCGCTGCGAGCTTGCGTTCCAGCAGGCGCAGCTCGCGGTCAAGGTCGGGCGCGAACGGGTTGACTACCGCACCCACCGCGAGATCGTGCGGCGCAGCCCACCGCTTGGCCTCCGCGATCAGCGCCGTGGCCGTGAAGTCCTTGACCCGCGGGATTCCGCCGACCCGGTCGCCGTAGAGGCAAAGGACGGCCTCGGACCCGAGCGCCGCGGCGCCCACGACCTGCGACTGCAGCGCAAGTCGATTGCGGTCGCGGCAGGAGACGTGGACGACGGTTCTGACACCCTGCTCCCTCGCGAGCGCGACGGCCGCAAGCGGCGACATTCGTGGCTGCCCGGCATGGTTGTCAGTAAGGCCGACGAGGTCCACGGTGTCCGCGAGAGTCGCGATCCGCTCGCGTACTCGAAGGGCCTCCGGGGTGCTGGGCAGCGAAATCTCGGCGGAGGTAAGTGCCGTCGATGGCATCGGCGACAGGCTAACTCGCGATGCCTCGACCGATCACCGGTTCTGCGGTCTGTATATGTCGGGAAGGCCCGTGCGAAGCACGCTCCCGCTTTCGCGTGAAGGCGGAAGTGGGGCCAAAGGCCGGATACCCCCTTTCGGCACAAAGGAGCCGGCGCCGATCGCCGCCCACCTGATCGCCGAGGGCCGTCAGGCCCTCGGCCAATCTGCTCAACAAAAGCGAGGCAGCTCCGGGCTACGCCTCGACCGCCGGCAGGCCGTCGAGGCTGGTGGCGTTCTTCTCGCGCTGGTAGTCGCGGAGCGCGGCGGGGCCGCCGGTGCGGAGCTTCTTCGCGGCCCACAGGTCGGCGTGCTCGCGCTCGCCCTCGTAGCTCATCAGCGGCACCCCGTAGCCGCATGAGTCCGAGATCCGGGTGGCGTCGACGACGATGATCGCCCGCCGGGCCTCGTCGGCCGCCGGTCCGTCGAAGCGGCATTCGGCGAGGAGCCGGTCGAAGCGCGGGTCGGCCGGGGGGACGACCTCGCCGCGCCCGTGGATGCGAACGATCCGCGGCGGGCCCGTGAAGGCACAGAGCATGATCACGATCCGGCCGTTCTCGCGGAGGTGGGCGATCGTCTCGGCGCCGGAGCCGACGGTGTCGAGGTAGGCGAGCCTCCGCGGCCCGATGACCCGCAGCGAGCCGATCGGACCCTTCGGCGAGGCGTTGACGTGGCCGTCGCCGTCGAGCGGCGCGGTGGCGGTGAAGAACAGCGGCTGGCGCGCGATCCACTCGCGCAGGTGCCCGTCGATCTCTTCGAAGACCTTGCCGATCGGGCAAGGGTAGTGGGCGGTCAGGCGACCGGCGCGGTCACCTCCCGACGAGGCCGCGGTCGATGAGGCTTCGGGCGCATTCGACGATCGACTCCTCGGTCGGCCGCGGCGACCAGCCGAGGAGCTGCCGCGCCTTCTCGGCCGAGTAGGTCGTCGCCCTCCCGAGGTCGCCGACGACCGAGCGCATCTCGGGGTCGAGGCGGGCGGCGGCCCGGACCAGCAGGTCGGGGACCCGCCGCCGGGGGACCTTGGACGCGGCGGCGCCGAGCCGCTCGCGGAGAATCGCCGCGACATCGGCCATCCACAGGAACGGTCCGGCGGCGACGAAACGCTCGCCGCCCGCCTCGAAGGCGGTCATCGCCCGCAGCTCGAGGTCCGCGACGTCGCGGACGTCGACGAAGCTCCAACCGATGCGGGGCACGCCCGGCATCCCGCCCAGCAGCCGCCCGATCGCCTGCAGCGAGTAGGAGGGATCGCCGCCGAGCAGGGGACCGATGATCGCCCCCGGGTTGACGACCGCGAGCCGGTCGAGTTCGCCGCGCTCGCGAACGAGGTCCCATGCCGCCCGCTCCGCGATCGTCTTCGACCGCGCGTAGGGGTTGAGGGCTGGGTTCTCCGGATCGGTCCAGTCCGCCTCGGTGAGGGGCCGCGACGGCGCCGCGCCGCCGGGATTGCGGACGGCCGCGACCGACGAGGTGACGACGACCCGGCGGACCCCGGAGGCGAGGCTCGCGCGCAGGACCCGCAGCGTCCCCTCGCGGGCAGGGACGATCAGCTCGTCGGGGTGCTTCGGCTGGCGCGGGGGAAACGGCGAGGCGACGTGGAGCACGTAATCGCAGCCGGCGACCGCTTCGGCCCAGCCCTCCTCGGCGTTGAGGTCGGCCTCGGCGACCTCCAATCCATCGTCGCCGCCGGCCGAGTCGACCATCGCGCGGACCTCCGCCTCCCGGCGCCGGTCGCGGACGGTGGCCCGCGCCCGGTGGCCGCGGCGAAGCGCCTCGCGAAGGCACCAGCCGCCGAGGAACCCCGAGCCCCCGGTGACGAGCACCGTCGCCGCCTGCGGTGGTGATTGCGCCATCGCTCCTCCGTTCGCCCCTCTCCGTGAAAGCCCATATTGCCTGGCGGCGGGCCGACGCTCCCGCCGCCCTTGTGGATACGGTGGCGCCCGTGTTCGGCTGGCTCCTCTTCTTCCACATGCTGGCAGCGTTCTCGATCGTCGCCACCGTCGTCGTCTTCAGCGCGCTCGCCCTCGGCCTGACGACGGACGCCAGGGTGCTGACGGTGTCCAGCGTGCTCTGGGGGATCGGCGGGCTCGGGACGCTGGTGTTCGGGGTCTGGCTCGCCCTCTATGTCTCCGGCTACCACATCTACGACGGCTGGATCATCGCCGCGCTCGTCCTCTGGGCAATCGCGACCGGTCTCGGGCAGCGGGCCGAGGGCGGTTACCGAGAGGCGCTCTCGAAGGGGGGAGGAACCGTGGACTCCGGCGCGGCGAGGAGCGCCGCGGTCTTCCACTGGCTGCGGTCGATCGTCGTCCTCGCCCTGCTGGTGGTGATGATCTACAAGCCGGGGGCTTGACATGGCCTTCATCCGCCCAGACGCCTGGAACTTCCCGCTCCTGATCCACGTCCTGGGGGCGATGGTGATGGTCGGCGCGCTGATCCTCGCCGGCTCCGCGCTCGCCTTCGCCTGGCGCACGGGAAGCCCCGCGCTTGTGCGGCTCGGCTACCGGGCGCTGCTGTTCGGCGCGCTTCCGGGCTGGATCGTGATGCGCGCCGGCGCCGAATGGATCGCCTCGAAGGAGGATCTCACCGATTCGAGCGCGAGCTGGATCGGGATCGGCTTCACCACTTCCGACGCCGGGCTGGTGGTGATCGTCGGCAGCGCCGTGCTCGCGGGCCTCGCGCTCCGCCGGGCGGTTCGCGGCGGGGCCGACGGGGGCGGCCTTCGCTGGGCGGCGGCGGTGCTCGTCGGGCTCCTGGTCGTCGCCTACGTCGTCACGATCTGGGCGATGACGAAGAAGCCGATCTGATCCGGCCGGCTCAGCGCCCGCCCTCGACGAAGTCCCGGAGCTTGCCCGGCATGCTCTCGACGAGCTGACCGCGGAGCACGCCGACCAGCGGGCCGCGGATAACCATGCCCAGCATCCGCCCGAGATCGACCGTCATCTCGTAGGTGGCGCGGGTCCGGCCGCCGCCGAGGTCCTCGAACGCCCAGCTTCCCTCGATCGACTTCAGGTCGCCCTCCTCCTGGATCCAGCGCAGCCCGCTCGGCTCGTCATAGGAGAAGCGCAGATCCGCGCCCAGGCGGCGGACCTTGGCGTCGGTTTCGGTGTGGACCAGGACCTGGCGGCCGTCGGCGTCGCGCTCGAGCACCTCGGCGACCTTGATCTCGGGCTGCCAGCGCGGCGAGGCCTCGACGTCGGCCGCGACCTCGAACACCTTCCCGATCGGAGCCGCGATCTCGGCGCTGGCGGAACCGCTGATCGCCACGCAAGGAGCGTATCTCCGCTGGACGGCGGCCGAAGGCTGGGAGAGAATGGGCGCATGAGGTGCCCGGCCTGCGGAGCCGAGAACCGCGCGGGGCGCAGATTCTGCGCCCAGTGCGGCGCGACGCTCGAGATCAGCTGCCCGAGCTGCGGGGCGGCCAACGAGCCGGACGACCGCTACTGCGGCTCGTGCGGCGCCCGCCTGCTGGCGCCGGTGGATGCGGCGACGGCGCCGCCGGCGGTCGCCGAGCGCCGGCTGGTGTCGGTGATGTTCGCCGACCTGGTCGGGTTCACGACGCTCTCCGAGCACCGCGACCCGGAGGACGTTCGGGACCTGCTGAGCCGCTACTTCGAGCGCTGCCGCGCCCTCATCGAGGGGCTCGGAGGGACGGTCGAGAAGTTCATCGGCGACGCGGTGATGGCGGTCTGGGGGACGCCGGTGGCGCGCGAGGACGACGCCGAGCGCGCGGTCCGGGCGGCGCTCGCGCTGCCGCAGGCGGTCGCCGTCCTCGGCGAGGAGCTGCGGATGCCCGACCTGCGCGTCCGCGCCGGCGTCCTGACCGGCTCGGCTGCGGTCGAGCTCGGGACCGAGGGGCAGGGGATGGTCCTCGGCGACACCGTCAACACCGCCTCCCGCCTCCAGAGCCTGGCGGCGCCCGGCGAGGTGCTGGTCGATGATGTCACCCGCCGCGCGAGCGAGGCGGCGATCACCTACGAGGACACCGGCGAGAGCGCGGTCCGCGGCCGCGAGCAGCCGATCCGCGCCTGGCGTGCGCTGCGGGTGGTCGCCGGCCGCGGCGGCGCCGGACGCCTGGCCGGCCTCGAGCCTCCGTTCACGGGCCGCGAGCGCCAGCTCGACCACATCGTCTCCGCCTTCGAGGCGACCGCCGCCGAGCGCAGGGCGCGGCTGGTCGGCGTCGTCGGCGAGGCCGGCATGGGCAAGTCGCGCCTGCTGTGGGAGTTCTCCAAGTACACCGACGGGCTCGAGCGCGTGGTGCTCTGGCACCAGGGCCGCTGCCTCTCCTACGGCGAGGGCGTCGCCTACTGGGCGCTGGCCGAGATGATCCGCCCCCGGCTCGGGATCGTCGAGGAGGAGGATGCCGCCCAGGCGCGAGAGAAGCTCGCCGCCGCGCTCCGCCGCCATGTTCCGGACGAGCGCGAGCGGCGGCTGGTCGAGCCGCGGCTCGCCCACCTCCTCGGGCTCGAGGAGCGCACCGCCCCCGACCGAGCCGACCTCTTCTCCGGTTGGCGCCTCTTCCTCGAGCGCCTCGCCGTCTCCGACCCCGTGGTCCTGGTGTTCGAGGACCTCCAGTGGGCCGACTCCGGGCTGCTCGACTTCATCGAGTACCTGCTCGAGTGGTCCCGCGACTACCCGATCTTCGTCCTCGCGCTCGGGCGCCCCGAGCTCCGCGGGATGCGCCCCGAATGGCCGGCGCTGGCGCTCGAGCCGCTGCCCGACGAGGCGATGTCGGAGCTCTTGGCCGGGCTCGTCCCGGGGCTCGAGATCGACCTCGCCGCGCGCATCGTCGAGCGCGCCGAGGGGGTGCCGCTGTACGCGGTGGAGACGGTGCGGATGCTTCTCGACCGCGGCGTCCTCACCCAGGAGGGGTCGCGCTATGTCGTCACCGGCGAGACCACCGAGCTCGCCATCCCCGAGACCCTGCAGGCTCTGCTGGCCGCGCGCCTCGACGGCCTCGAGCCCGGAGAGCGCGCCCTGGTCCAGGACGCGGCAGTGCTCGGGCAGGCGTTCACCGCCGCCGGGCTCGCCGCCCTCGGTGAGCGCTCGATCGACGAGGCGGAGCGAATACTCCAGCGGCTGGTGACGAAGCAGGTGTTCGTCTTCGACGACTCCGAGCTCTCGCCGGAGCGCGGCCAGTACAAGTTCCTCCAGGCGCTGCTGCGGACGATCGCCTACCGGACCCTGTCGCGCCGCGACCGCAAGGCCCGCCACCTCGCCGCCGCCCGCCACCTCGAGGAGGCGTGGGGGACCGAGACGGCCGAGATCGCCGAGGTGCTGGCCGCGCACTACCTCGACGCCGCGGCCGCCGACCCCGACGCCTCCGACGCGCCGGCGATCCGGGCGGCGGCGCGCGAGACCCTCGCCGAGGCGGGGAGGCGGGCGGCCTCGCTGGCGC
>JBKPNB010000304.1:0-13308 GCA_046732395.1 Actinomycetota bacterium
CGGGCTGACGCTCGCCGAGCGACCGTCCCCGGAGCGGCGCCCTCCGGCGCCCGGCGAGGAGCGCCGAGGCACCCTGGCCGCGAGGCGCTGACAAAAACCTTGTCAAAGCTTCACAATGCCTCATCTTCGGGTGTGTTCATCGTCGCAGCTGTGGCACGAATAGGGCAGGACGCGTCACGAAACCCGGCTGGATACTGACGGTCGCCGGGATGGTGGCGCTGGCCGGCTGCGGCTATGCGATGCCACGCTCCTACGAGCCAGAGGGGCCAGCCGTGGCCGCCCGATCCGGCGGGACCACCTACTACGTCGATGCCGAGCGCGGCAGCGATTCCGCCTCGGGGACGAGTCCGGCGACGGCCTGGAGGACGCTCGCCCGCGTCGACCGCGGCCACTACCTCGGAGGCCAGGCGATCCTCCTGCGCGGGGGCGAGCGCTTCCCCGGCACGATCAGCCTCAGCCCGTCGAACCTGGCGGGCACCTCGCGCGCCCGGCCACTGTCGATCGGCTCCTACGGGCAGGGCCGACCAACGATCCGGGCGCCACTCGGTCAGGACGGGCTCCGGGCGGCGAATGTCGCCGGCATCCGCGTCTCGCGGGTCGACGTCGTCGGCCGCGGCAACCGAAGCTGCCATGAAACGAACGCTTCGACCTGGGGCGCGGGCGCGGCCGGCATCCGCTTCCTGGCCAGCCACCTGAACGGAACGCTCGACGAGGGGATCGCTGTCAACCACGCCGACGTCAGCCGCTTCTGCGACGGCATCGTCGTCGCCTCTGCCGACGACGGCAGCCGGATCTCCCACGTCCGGGTCGCGGCTGTATCCGCACACGACAACCGGGAGACGGGCGTCTGGACCTACGACCAGGCCCAGGCTCGGCATTCGATCAGGGACGTCACCGTCACCCGCACGCGCGCCTATCGCAACGCCGGGCGTGGCGGAATCGCGCTGTTCGGCGTCGACCGCGGCACCGTCTCCGACAGCGTGGCCTTCGCCAACAGCAGGAAGGAGAGCGGCGGGGTCGGCATCTGGGCCTTCGACGCGAGCAGGATCCGAATCACGAACGACGTCTCCTACGCCAACGGCAGCGCCGCGATCAAGAAGGACGGCGATGGGTTCGACCTCGATCGCGGCGTCTCCCACTCGGTGATCGAGCACAGCGTCTCGCACGACAACGGCGGAATGGGCTACCTGGTCTGCTCGTGCGTGCACTGGGCGCGCTTCTACAGCATGCGCGACAACACGGTCCGCGATAACGTCAGCCGCGACGACGGGAGCTCCGGCCAGCCGAGCCTCTACGTCCTCGGCGGCGAGCCGATGGTCGGGATCGACATCGCCGATAACCGCGTCACCTCCTCGGCGGGGAGTGGGCCGCTCGTCAAGGTGGCTTCGTACGGCCGCCGCTACGTTGGCCTGCGGTTTCGCGGCAACTCGTTCGTCGCCGGCGGCGGCAAGCGGCTGCTCAGGCTCGATCCGACGCACGCGAAGGAGCTCTCGCTCGAGGACAACGAGTGGAGGACGCTCGGCGGTCCGTTCAGCGTCAAGTGGGGCCAGCGGATATTCGAGACGCGGCGAGCTTGGCAGGCGGCGACCGGCGCCGAGGCCGTCACGGCCTCCCCCTGACGCGCCGGGGCGAGCGATCCGGAGCGATACTGGGGACGCGACCTTGTTCGCCAGGCGGACACAAGCGACGCTGCGCTCCCTCGTCCCCGTCCTCGCGGCGGCGGCGCTCGGCGGCTGCGGCTACGGCATGCCGAGCTCCCACCACCCGAACGGGCCGGGGAAGGCGTCGCCTGCCGCGGAGACGACCTACTACGTCGACGCCGAGCGCGGCAGCGATTCCGCCCCGGGGACGAGCCCGGCGACGGCGTGGAGGACACTGGCGCGGGTCGACCGCGGCCACTACTTTGGCGGCGACGCGATCCTCCTGCGCGGGGGCGAGCGGTTCGCGGGCACCGTCAGCCTCGGGCAGGCAAACCTCGCGGGCACCTCGCGCACGGAGCCCCTCTGGATCGGCTCCTACGGCCAGGGACGAGCGACGATTCAACCTCCGCCCGGGCAGGATGGGCTCCGGGCGGTCAACGTCGCCGGCGTTCGCCTATCGAAGATCGACCTCCACGGGCGCGGCAACGAACACTGCAACGAGACGACCTGGGGCACCGGCGCCGCCGGCATCCGCTTCGAAGCTTCCCACCTGAACGGAACGCTTACCAACGGGATCGACATCGAACAGATCGACGTAAGCGGCTTCTGCGACGGGATCGTCGTCGGCTCGGCGGACGACGGGAGCCGTATCTCGGGCGTCCGGGTCGCCTCCGTCTCTGCGCACGACAACCGAGAGGCGGGCGTTTGGACCTACGACCAGGGGAACGCGCGGCACTCGATCAGGAACGTCACGGTCACCGATACCCGCGCCTACCGCAACGGCGGCCGAGGCGGGATCGTGCTCTTCGGTGTCGATCACGGCACCGTCTCGAACAGCGTCGCGTTCGCCAACAGCAGAAAGGAGACGGGCGGCGTCGGCATCTGGGCCTTCGACGCGAACCGGATCCGGATAACGCACGACACCTCGTACGGGAACGGCAGCGCGGCGATCAAGAAGGACGGCGACGGATTCGACCTCGATCGGGGCGTCTCGAGCTCGGTGATCGAGCACAGCAGGTCCTACGACAACGGCGGCGTCGGGCTTCTCGTCTGCTCCTGCGCGCATTACGGCCGCTTCTACTCGATGCACGACAACGCGGTCCGCGACAACGTCAGCCGCAACGACGGCAGCTCCGGCCAGCCGAGCGTCTACATCCTCGGCGGCGAGCCGATGAGAGGCATCGACATCATCTCTAACCGCGTCTTTTCCTCGCGCGGCGGCGGGCCGCTCGTCGAGGTCGGTGCCTTCGGACGGCGGTACCAGGACGTGCGCTTCCGCGACAACTCATTCGTCGCGGGCGGTGGGAAGCCGCTCCTTCGGCTCGATCCGACCCGCGCCAAGGGGCTCGCCTTCGAGGGCAACACGTGGCGGGCGGTCGAGGGTCCGTTCAGTGTCAAGTGGGGCAACCGGCAATTTCATAGCCTCGGTGCCTGGCGAGCGGCGACCGGCGCCGAGGAATGAAAGGCGGTCCCACGTCAATCGGAATCGATCTTCCGGAGCCCAGGGAACCGACCCCGGAGGAGCTCTTCCTCCTCGACGCCCTCCGCGAGGAGCGCCGCCAGCGCCGAGCGGGCGGTCAGCGGAGGGCGGGCCGGCGGCACCGACGCCGCGCGGTGCTGACGATGGTCCACGACGAGCCCGTATTCCTGCCGATCTGGCTTCGCTACTACTCGCGCTTCTTCGCCCCGGAGGACATCTATGTCCTCGACCACGACACGAGCGATGGTTCAACCGATCACGACGGCTTCGTCCGCATCCGGGTCAGCTACGAGTCCGTCGATCGCATCTGGATGGTACGGACGATGGAGGCTCACCAACACGACCTCCTCGACCGCTACGACGCCGTGCTGGTGACCGACGTCGACGAGATCGTCGCGCCGAGGCCCGAGTGCGGGACGCTCGGCGACTACATCGACGCCCTCGACGAGGAGTTCGTCAATTGCCTCGGCTACGAGGTCATCCACATGGTCGATCGCGAGGGTCCGTTCGACCCGTCACGACCGGTGCTCGACCAGCGCGGCTATTGGTTCCAGAATGCCGCCTACAACAAGCCCGCGCTGACGACGGAGCCGTGCCGTTGGGAGCCGGGATTCCACGGCCGCCGCGACGGCCGCAAGCAGGTCGACCCCGATCTCGTGATGATCCACCTGCACCGGATGGACTTCGAGACCTCCCTCGCTCGCCATCGCGAGCGCCGGAGCCGGCCCTGGGGGGAACGCGACCTCCGCGAGGGCTGGGGACGCCACAACCTGATCGTCGACGAGGCCGAGTTCGCCCGCTGGTTCTACACGGAGAACACCTTCGACGAGCTCCAGGCGCTCGAGGTCCAGCCGATCCCCGCGGCGTGGCGAGGCCTGTTCTAGCGCCCATCGCTGCCCGAACCCGAACGATTCGCCGCTAGGCTTCGCCGCCCGGCGCTGAATCGAGCGCATCCAGGTCGACCACCGATGGAAGTGGACAATTCATCCACCAGCATCACGGTCCCCGAACCCCGCGAGCCCGAACCCGGGGAACTCTTCATCCTCGAGGGCCTCCGACAGGAACGTCGACGGCGCCGTGCAGGCCGCAGCGAAGCGATGGGCGAGCACAAGCGCCGGGCGGTGCTGACGATCGTGCAGAATGAGCCCGTCTTCCTGCCGATCTGGCTTCGGTACTACTCGCGCTTCTTCAGCCCGGATGACATTTACGTTCTCGACCACAACTCGACCGACGGCTCCACCGATCGCGAGGGCTTCGTTCGCATTCCGGTCAGCCACGGGTCGGTCGACCACACCTGGATGGTGCGGACGATCGAGGCTCACCAACGCGAGCTTCTCCAGCGCTACGACGCGGTCCTGGTCACCGACGTGGACGAAATCGTGGCACCGAGGCCGGAATTCGGGATGCTCGGCGACTACATCGACCGGCTCGACGAGGAGTTCGTCAACTGCGTGGGATATGAGGTCATCCACATGGTCGATCGCGAGGGTCCGTTCGACCCGTCACGACCGGTCCTCGACCAGCGTGGACACTGGTTCCCCAACGCCGCCTACAGCAAGCCGGCGCTGGCGACGAAGCCGTGTCGATGGGGGCCGGGATTCCACGAGCGCGAGGATGGCCGCAAGCAAATTGATCCCGATCTGTGCATGGTCCACCTCCACCGGATGGATTACGAGATCTGCCTCGCGCGCCATCGGTATCGACGCGGTCGCCGGTGGAACGAGCGCGATCTCGACGAGCGTTGGGCGCGGCATAACCTGGTCGTGGAGGGTGCTGAGTTCGCCCGCTGGTTCTACACGGTCAACACCTTGGAGGACCTCCAACCGATCGTGGTCCAGACCATTCCACCCTCCTGGAGGGGCCTGTTCTAGGAGCCTGCGACATCATCCGCTGGGCTTCCGATCACGTCGGCAGGGCCATCTTCCCGGAGGCGAGCGGGGCGGGCGACCAATGGCAGCGGGTGGTCATGGACAGGGCGATCGATGCCCACATCGCCTCGCTTGTCCCGGCGACGCGCTCCGCCGCTGAGATCAGCGGCGACTCCCATGCCGACGAGCGATGGAAGCAGTACACGAGCCTCAACTATCCGGAGTTCGACCTCTGCGCCCCGCTCGACGACCGCGGCACGTTCGACGTCGTCATCTGCGAGCAGGTGCTGGAGCACGTCGTCGACCCGCGGGCGGCGGCGGCAAACCTCCGCGAGCTCACGAACCCGGGCGGTCACGTGATCGTCTCGACCCCGTTCCTGATCAAGGTCCACGAGATCGTGCCGTTCAAGATGTACGACTACTGGCGCTTCACCCCCCGCGGGCTGCTGACGCTGCTCGAGGGCGCCGGTCTCATCGTCGACACCGTCGACACGTGGGGAAATCCCGAGTGCGTCATGGGAAATCTTCGGCGCTGGTCGGCCTACCGCCCCTGGCACCCGCTTCGCAATGACCCCGACCTGGCGGTGCAGGTGTGGGCGTTCGCGCGAAACCCGGACTGAGATCAGCCGCCGTCGCCGAGCGCGCCGAACGACCTCAGGGCGATGCCGCAACGCTCGACTGCGGCACGCACCCGCTTGTCGCAAAGCGCCTCCACCTCCGCCAGCCGCTCCTCGCCGTAGCTGGAGTCGTGGTCGGCGACGGCGGCCGGGTGACAGGCGAGCTCGGTGGCCCCGGGCGGCATGCCCTCGATCGCCGCCACCAGCGCCTCGGCGGTGATGGCCTCCGGTACCGGGGTGCCCCTCCCGTCCTGGCCGTAGAAGACGCCGCTGTAGGCGATTCCCGGAGCCGCCTCGCGGACCGGGATCCCTAGCCGCTCGCCCGCCGCCAACACCGGCGCCCGCGCCGGCTCGTCGCGGTGGACGTGCTGGTGGGAGTCGAGATGGTCGGGGGGGCGCCCGACGAGGTGCTGGAAGCGCTCGAGCTGGCTGGCCAGCTCGAGCGCGATCGCGTCGGCGCTCTCCTCGGCGAGAACCTCGTAGCGCGCCCGCCAACTTCCCCCGTCGAAGATCCACTCGCCGAGGTCGAGGTGCAGCCCGACGCCGAGCGAACTGCCGCGGGCGTATGCCGCAGCCTCCTCCGCGTCCGGCCACCTCACCATCAGCGAGGCGCTGGTGACGATCCCCTCCTCGTGGCAGTGGATCACCCCCGCGTTGACTCCCGGCGAGCGGCCGAAGTCATCCGCGTTCACGATCAGGATCCGCTCGCTCACAGGAGCCCCAGCTCTGCCGCCGGCTCCAGCGCCTCGCCGAGCCAGTCTTGGGCGTGCTCCGGCGGCGGCCGCCAGCCCGTCGACCAGCCGAGCCACTGGATCGCGAGGTGGAGGCGGCAGGCCGCGAGTCCCGCGGCGAGCGGTTCGGGAATCGAGCCGCCGCCCGCCGCGAGCCCCTCGACGTAGGCGGCGACGAGCGGCTCGCGCTCGGCGGCTGGGTAGCCGCCGGCGAGGGCGGCGAGGTCAAGGAGCGCCGGCCCGACGCCGGCCATCTCCCAGTCGACCGGATAGACGCCGACCGGCTCGCGCTCGGGCACGACGAGCACGTTCGAGGGATAGAGCTCGCCGTGGACAAGCGACCGAGGCAGGGAGACGAGCGTCCTCACCACCTCCTCGTAGTCCGCGAGGGTGTCAACGAGCGCCGGCGCGCGATCGTCGGGCGATTCCGCCAGGGCCGCCGCGGCGCGATCGCGCCAGAACCGAAACCATGGTTCCGAGCGATCGATCAGATGGGAGCTGGCGGCGCGAACCTCGTCGAGCCGTGTCGCGAACGACGCGTGGAAGCCTCCCAGCCACCGCGCCACCTGCCGCCAGACCGCCATCTCCCCGATCTGCCAGAGCTCGACGCCGGGGACCTTCTCGAGCAGCAGCCAGCAGCGCGAACGGTCCGGATCCGCCGCCGCCGCGAGGCAATTGGGGCCGATCCCGGCTGGCGCGAGGATCCGCCGGTAGGTCTCGAGCTCGCGCCGCGGCTCCCACACGAACTCCGGCTTCGCCGCGAGCGCGTCGCCGAGCAGGCGTTCGCGGGCGAGGTCCTTGAGGATCAGCGGCCCCACCTCTCCCTGGCCGACCAGCACCACCACCTCCTCGAGCGGGGCGCTCGTCGCGTACCGGTAGGGCCGGCGCCGGACGCCGACGATCTCGCCGTCGTCGATCCGACCGCCGAGGGCCTCGATCAGCTCCGCGTCGGAAACCGCGCCGCTCATGGCCGCAGGCGCTCCAGGAGCGAGGAGAGCACCCGGTCGGAATCGAGGTGTTCGACGGCGAGCTCCCGCGCTGCCGCCCGGTGCCGCTCGTAGTTCCCCTCCAGCTCCTCGACGGCCGCGACCACGTCGTCGGCGGTGGTGAACGCGAACAGCCCCGCGCCGACCGGGAGGCGGCGGTCGAAGCCGGTGCCCTGGGCGACCACCGGCCGGCCGCTCGCCAGGTAGCAGGCGCTGCGGTCGCTGAACCAGCCTGAGTCGGAGACCGCGTAGCCCGACTTGGCCAGTCCGAACTCGGCCCACGAGCCGCGGACGAAGTCGCGGTAGGCGTCGGGGGTCGCCGCCACGGCTCCCGGCTCGAGCCGCACCCAGCCGTTGTCGCGAAGCGCCTCGAGGTCGCGGACCTCGTCGGGATGAATCGCGAGCGCCAGCTCGAACGGGACTCGCACCCGGCGCGGGAGGTCGATGAGGGGACGAAGCGAGTGCACCTTCTGCCCGTAGTGGACGCCGTCGTGGTGGATCGACCCGTAGCTTCGCCAGTGGCCGACCGTCGTCAGCGCTCGACGCTCGAGGCGCTCCGCCGGCGGCCAGTGCTCGAGGACCACCGGCGGCAGGGTCGCGATCCACTCGCGCCCGCAGTCGGGGATCGGGCATCCAGGCTCGCCGATCGCGTCGGCGACGCTGGCGAAATGCGTGTGCGCATCGAGCCGCATGTCCACCCCGTCGGCGGCGTGCCAGAGCTGGGTGAAGGCGGGGTCGAGGTCGAGGTAGGCGCGGACCGGAATCGCCTCGAGCAGGTCGGGATCGGAAAGCATCCCGGCGACGTTGAGGAGCACGTCGGCGTCAAGCGCCGCCGCGCGGACCTCGGAGTGGGTCATGCCGACCGGTTCAGCGCGGTCCGGGACGAGCGCCCAGCGGCCGTCGAGGCCGAAGCGGGCCATCACCTCGCGCGCGTAGCGCGGGGCCTCCGGGGCCAATGCGCCGTCGCCTGCCGGTTCGATGAGGAACACCTCGCAGCCGAGGCGGCGCAGCCCGAGCAGGTACTGCAGCACCGCCCACGCCGCCCCTCCCTGCCCGGGCGTCGCTGCGATCATGCCGCTGACGATGACGGTCGGGGCGCTCACCAAAGGCTTGCCGGCGACGCGGCCATGCGCGAGACGATAGTCGTCGCCGGCGCGCTCGCCCAGCGGCCCTGGTACGGCGGGCACACCTGGGTCTTCCTCCAGTATTTGCTCGGCTTCCGGCGCCTTGGCTGGGAGGTTCTCTTCGTCGATCGGCTCGAGCCCGGGATGTGCGTTGCCGCGGACGGCACGCCGGCCCCGTTTCGCTCCTCACAGAACCTCCGCTACCTGGCCGAGGTCATGGATCGCTTCGGGCTCGCCGACCGCTGGTCGCTGCTCTACGACGGCGGGCGCGAGATCGCAGGGCTCGAGCGCTCGCAGGTGCTCGAGGAGGTCCGGGGCTCGGCGCTCCTCCTCAACGTGATGGGCTACCTCGAGGACGAGGAGCTCTTGGCGGCGGCGCCGCTGCGGGTGTTCCTCGACATCGACCCGGGCTTCGGCCAGATGTGGACCAAGCTCGGGCTCGCCCAACCGTTCGGTGGCCACGACCGCTTCGTCACGGTCGGGACCCGGGTCGGCGAGAACGGCTGCGCGATCCCCACCTGCGGCCTCGAATGGATTCCGACGCCGCCCCCGGTCGAGCTCTCCGAGTGGCCGGCGGCGGCGGGCGGCGGTGAGCGGTTCACGAGCATCGCCAGCTGGCGAGGCGCCTTCGGGCCGATCGAATACAACGGCCGCACCTACGGGCTACGGGTGCACGAGTTCCGGCGGTTCCTCGAGCTGCCCCGGCGCCTCGACGCCGAATTCGAACTCGCGCTCGACATCGACGATGCCGAGGAGGCCGACCTGAGCCGCCTCGACGAGAACGGCTGGACGCGGATCGACCCCCGCCGGGCCGCGCCCGATCCCTGGCGCTATCGCCGCTACGTTCAGGGCTCGGCCGCGGAGCTGATGGTGGCGAAGAACATGTACGTCGACACTCGCAGCGGCTGGTTCAGCGACCGCAGTGCCTGCTACCTGGCGAGCGGCCGCCCGGTGCTCGCCCAGGACACGGGCCTCTCCGGCGCGGTCCCCACCGGCGAGGGCCTCATCACTTTCTCGATCCTCGAGGAGGCGGTGGCCGGCGCCGAGGAGATCGTCCGCAACTACGGGCGCCATGCCCGCGCCGCCCGCGAGATCGCCTCCGAGCATCTGGCCGCCGATCGCGTCCTGCCCCGGCTCCTCGACGCCGTCGGGACGGGATGAGCCCCGTCGTCGTCGCGGGCGCGCTCGGCAACAAGCCGGGCCAGGCCGGCGAGACATGGGTGAAGCTGAGCTGGATCCGGGGCCTGCAGGCGGTCGGGCTCGACGTCCGCTTCGTCGAGGAGCTGGCCCCGTCGGTCGACGAGTCGGCCGCGGCAGCGTGGTTTGGGGCCGTCGCTCGCCGGTTCGACCTCGAGCGGCGGGCGACGTTGCTGAGCGGCGACCAGGAGGTCGTGGGCCCAGGCCTGAACGAGCTTCTGGCGCTCGCGCCCGAGGCCGTCCTCGTCAACATCAGCGGTCACCTGACGAGGCCGGAACTCTTCGCCGCCTTCCGGCGTCGGGTGATGGTCGACATCGACCCCGGGTTCACCCAGTTCTGGCACGCCGAGGGGCTCGCGGGCGCAAACGTCGCCAACCACGACGTCTACTTCACGATCGGCGAGCTCATCGGCACCCCCGCCTGTCCGATCCCAACCGGGGACATCGAGTGGCTTCCGGTACGCCAGCCGGTGTTGCTTGACGACTGGCCGGTTCGCCACGGCTCAGAGCTCGATCGGTTCACGACGATCGCCACCTGGCGTGGCCCGTTCGGGCCGGTCACCCACGGCGGGCGCACATACGGCCTCAAGGTCCACGAGTTCCGCCGTTTCGCCGAGCTGCCGCGGCGCTCGCCGCACCGGTTCGAGATCGCGCTCGACATTCACCCGGCGGATGAGGGGGATCGACGAGCGCTCTCCGATCGTGGATGGCGGGTGATCGATCCGCGTCAGGCGGTTGGCGATCCCGACGCGATGCGCGCCTACATCCAGGGGTCGGGGGCCGAGTTCTCGGCCGCGCAGGGGGTCTATGTCGACACACGGTGCGGCTGGTTCAGCGACCGCACGACGCGCTATTTGGCCTCCGGACGGCCGGCGCTCGTCCAGGACACCGGCTTCAGCGAGAAGCTGCCTGTGGGCGAGGGCCTCCTCGCCTTCAGCACCCTCGAGGAGGCCGTCGCCGGCGCCGCCGACATCGCGGCTCGCTACCCCGACCACCGCCGGGCGGCGCGCCGGATCGCCGAGGAGCACTTCGACGCGAGGCGCGTCCTCGCGCGGTTTTGCGAGCAGGCCGGCGTCGGCTGAGCCCTAACGACGCGCTCAGGGCGCCGCCGGCGGTGCCGGGGAAGGGGAAGGTAGAACCAATCTGCGCGATCGTCCAGCGAGTGACGGACCGCCGCTCGGCCGGCTATCCCCACAGCTTGGCGGCTTCGAGGGGCGCTTGGAAAGAGATAATCGGCGGACCATGTCCTTCGATGCCGATCGGGCCCAGCGGTTCTTCTTCGTCCACATCATGAAGACGGGCGGCGGTTCGCTTCGCCGCCGACTGATCCACCACTTCGGCAAGGTCGCGGTCTATCCAACCATCGGGTTGGACGGCACCGACCTTGAGAAGGCCAACGTGTCGATCGATTATTTGCGCGAGCGGCTTGCGGTCCGCGGCGACCAGATCCGGGTCATAACGGGTCACTTCGCGCTGCGCACGACCGAACTGATCGAGGAGCCGCTCACGACCCTGACGCTGCTCCGCGAGCCGGTTGACCGCATGCTCTCACTCCTGCGCCAACGGCGACGGATCCAGCCATCCGCCCGCGACAAGACTCTCGAAGAGGACTACGAAAGCATGCACGGCCTGGGCGACAACAACATGACGAAGATGCTCAGCCTGACCCCCGCTGAGCTGGGGGCGACCCTCTTCGAAGGCTTCGGCGTGAATCGTGGCCACCTGGAGCGCGCCAAGGAGGCGCTTGTCGGGATCGATGCGGTGGGCCTTCAGGAGCGCTTCGATGAATTCTGCGCAGCGCTCACCGCTCGCTTCGGCTGGGATCTCGGTGCGCCGGTTACCGGCGTGAATGCCACCCCCGCGGTCGAGGTCTCCGAGAGCTTCCGTGCCCGGATCGCCGAGGACAACTCGTTCGACGTCGAGTTGTACGAGTTCGCCAAACGACTGATCGACGACAAGCGAGACCGTGAGCAAGCGCCCGGCACGCCGGGGGAGGGCCAAAGATAAGGAGCATCTCCTGCAACGACGCCCGGATGAGGGCGCGTTCACCAACTACAGCGGGGGAGGGGTCGGACCATGCTGCGCTCTACGATGAGGGCGTGTCGAGCCCGAAGTCGCCGCTTCCGGTCCCGCCTGAGCTCCAGGTGGGCCTGTACGCCACACAGGAGGAGTGGTCGGATTCGGGCCGGTTCGCCGTCGAGCTACTGTGCCGGGTCCTCGGGAGAGGGGACCTCTCGGGAGTCGAGCTGCTCGACGTTGGCTGCGGGACGAAGCTCGTCAAGACGCTGCTCGAGAGCGCGATGCCAATCGGCCGCTACGTTGGGATAGACGCCTCATCCAGGGTCATCGAATGGCTCGACGCCAACGTTTGTGACTCAAGGTTCGAGTTTCACCACCTCGACGCCCGGAACGCGATGTACAACCCGGATGGTGCCGATCTGGGGACCTTCGAGCTGCTCCCGGTCGGGCAACGGCGCTTCGACGTGATCTGCCTGTTCTCGGTATTCACCCACCTCGCCCCGCATGACTACATCGCCATGCTTCGCCTCCTCCGGCGTCACGCGACGCCCGATGCGACGCTCCTCTTCTCGCTGTTTCTGAACGACCCTGAGGCAACCGCACCGTTCCGACAGGCTGTTGTCGAGGGGCTCGCAAGCGAGGATCGCGAAGTGAGAGAGCGAATGGAGGCCGCGGTCGCCAAGGCGCAAGCGCACCGCTCCGGTCAGGGGGAGCCGGGGTTCGTCGACGAGGTCCCGGACCGGCCGCTCTTGATCGCGAGATACGACCGCGACTACGCGCTACAGCTGGTAGGCGGCACCGGTTGGGAGGTGCGTGAGTTGCACGCCCCCGAACGGTTCATCCAGCACTACATGGTCTGCGCCCCGATCTGAGCCGGGGCCTCGCTGAAGACCAGGCGCCCCGGATGGCCGGCGACAATCGGAAGTCTGAAGAGCCGCACCCGCCCTGGCGCGGCCTAGCTTTCGACGACCGCGCTTTCGAGTCGCGCTTGGTGTGGATCTTCGGCTCCAACCGGAGCGGCAGTACCTGGCTCCTGCGGCTGCTCTGCCATCCGCTAGAGCTGGAATCCGAGGACGGATTGGGATTCAGACTGGACGCGTCGGCTCACCGCGAGCCGCCGTCGGTTGACGTGATTCCCGTCAACGAGTTCCTGCTCGGACACCACCTCGCGCCGCAAACTGGAGATCCGATCGAGGCGGAGGATGGACAGTACATCCCCGCCACCGTGAACTTCTTCTGGCGGCCGGCGCCCGACTACGCGATGTCGACGGATTTCGAGGATGTCTGGCGGCCCGAGCTGCGGCGATTCGCCCTGGTTCGTCTTCATGCCGTGCTCGAGCGCGCGATGAGAAGATTCAGCGTCAGCGATGACCACTACCTGGTGATCAAGGACGTCGGTGCGTCTCACGCCGCGCACGTCACGATGACGTTGCTGCCGCGCTCTCGCTTCTTGTTCATCGCCCGAGATGGCCGCGACGTGATCGATTCGCTGATCCACGCGGCGCAGCCGGGATCCTGGTTCGCGCGCATCGCCAGACCCCTCATCTCCGACGAGGGCGGTCGCCAGGACTTCGTCCGCCGTGCGGCGGTGGATTGGGCCTGCGCGATCGATTCGTGCAAGCGGGCGTGGACGAAGCATCGACCGG
>JBKPNB010000305.1:0-4310 GCA_046732395.1 Actinomycetota bacterium
CCTCTACATCCCCCTCGGCTACGCCATCGAGAAGTTCTTCTACGGCCGACGCCAGGCGCAGAAGGCGAAGGCCGCGGCCGCCAAGGAGCGCTGATGGAGGTCCGCTCGTTCACCGTCGGGCAGATCGCCGAGAACTGCTACGTGGCCCGGGCCGAGGGCGCCGATGCGGGGATCGTCGTCGACCCCGGCGACGACGCCGAGCGCATCCTCGGCGCGGTCGAGGAGCTCGGGATCGCGGTCGAGGCGATCCTCGTCACCCACACCCATTTCGACCACATCGGCGCCGTCGCGCCGGTGGCGAAGGCGACCGGCGCCGAGGTCTGGTGCCCGCGGATCGAGGTGCCGGTCCTCGCCGACATCAACTCCTACGTCCCCTGGCCGGAGTTCGGGCCGTACGAGAGCTACCGCGCCGAGCACGAGGTCGAGGGCGGCGAGCGCCTCGCCCTCGCCGGCCTCGACATCGACGTCATCTTCACCCCCGGCCACAGCCCCGGGCACGTCTCCTACTCGATCGCCGAGGAAAGCGCGCTGTTCTCCGGCGACGTCCTCTTCAAGGGCTCGGTCGGGCGCGTCGACCTGCCGGGCGGCGACTGGAGGGCGCTGCTCGAGAGCATCCGCACGCTCGTCGACGAACTCCCCGAGGAGACGGTGGTCTACCCCGGACACATGGGGATCACGACCCTCGGCGCCGAGCGGGCGACCAATCCGTTCCTTGCCGAGCTGGCTCAGTAGCCGCTAGTAGGCTCGCCGCCCGATGCCAGCTCGCTTCCAGGCCCCGCGGGGGACCTTCGATGTGCTCCCTGACGACGAGCCGCCGCGGGCGCGGCTCGCCGATGCCGCGCGGCGGCTGCTCGGCGCCGCCGGCTACGGGCGGATCGAGACGCCGATTTTCGAGGACACCGCGCTGTTCGCCCGCTCGGTCGGCGAGGCCACCGACGTGGTCCGCAAGGAGATGTTCACCTTCGAGGACCGCGGCGGGCGCAGCGTCACTTTGCGCCCCGAGGGTACGGCCCCGATCTGCCGCGCCTACGTCGAGCGGGGTATGCGGAAGCTGGCCCACCCGGTGAAGCTCTGGTACCTCGGCCCCTACTTCCGGTATGAGGCCCCGCAGGCCGGGCGCTACCGCCAGTTCAACCAGCTCGGCGCCGAGGCGATCGGCTCCGACTCCCCGCTCGTCGACGCCGAGCTGATCATCCTCCTCGACGGGTTGGTGCGGGAGGTCGGCGTCGAGGCCTACGAGCTGCGTCTTGGGAGCCTCGGCTCGCGGGACGCCCGCGCCGCCTACCGCAAGGAGCTTCGCGGCTACCTGCGGGCGCGCGAGTCGGAGGTCTCGCGCGAGGTTCGCGAGCGGATCGACGAGAACCCGCTGCGGGCATTCGACGCCGCCGACCCCGGCACGCAGGCGGTGATGGCCGAGGCGCCGACGATGCTCGAGCGGCTCGCGGGCGAAGACGCCGAGCACTTCGCCGAGGTCCGCGCGCTCCTCGACGAGGCCGGCGTCGCCTACCGGCTCGATCCGGCGCTGGTCCGCGGCCTCGATTACTACACGCGCACCCTGTTCGAGTTCCACTCCTCGGCGCTCGGCGCCCAGTCGCAGATCGCCGGCGGGGGCCGCTACGACGAGCTGATCGCCGAGCTCGGCGGGCCGCCGACGCCGGCGGCCGGCTGGGCGGCGGGGATCGAGCGGATCGTCCTCGCCGCCGCCGACGCGCGCGAGCGGCCCCGGCCCGACGTCTTCGTCGCCGCCGCCGGCGAGGACCAGCGCCACCGCGCGTTCGCGCTCGCCGCCGAGCTTCGCCGCGCCGGCTTCGCGGCCGAGGCCGATCTCGGCGGCCGCGGCCTCAAGGGCCAGCTCAGGCACGCCGACCGGATTCGGGCCCGGCGGGCGGTGATCCTGGAGGAGGATCGAAGGGCCAAGCTCCGCGAGATGGACAGTGGCGAGCAGCGGCCGATCGACCCCGCGCGCGCGGTCGAGGAGCTGAGCGCCGGGTGACTCCGACCCCGCCCGGCCTCCCGGCGCTCACCGCGAACCGCTACCGCAACACCTGGTGCGGCGAGCTCCGACCAGATCGCGCCGGCTCCGCCGCGCAGGTCGCCGGCTGGGTCCACCGCCGCCGCGATCACGGCGGCCTGATCTTCGTCGACCTCCGCGACCGGACGGGGCTCGTCCAGCTCGTCTTCAACCCCGACGAGGCCGAGGCCGGGGTGTTCGACCTCGCGCACCGGCTCCGCGCCGAGGACGTCCTCACCGCCGCCGGCGAGGTCGTCCGCCGTGCGCCGGAGACCATCAACCCGGACCTTCCGACCGGCGAGGTCGAGATCCGGGTCTCGTCCGCCGAGCTGCTGGCCGACGCCGCCACCCCGCCGTTCGAGATCGAGGCGTACTCGGGCGAGGTGGGGGAGGAGCTTCGCCTGCGCTACCGCTACCTCGACCTCCGTCGCCAGCAGATGCACGAGTCGATCGTCGTCCGCCACCGGATCGTCGCCGCGATCCGCGAGTTCTTCGACGCCGAGGGCTTTCTCGAGATCGAGACCCCGGTGCTGACGCGCTCGACCCCCGAGGGCGCCCGCGACTTCCTCGTCCCGAGCCGCCTCCAGCGCGGCTCGTTCTACGCCCTGCCGCAGTCCCCGCAGCTCTTCAAACAGCTCCTGATGATCGCCGGCTTCGAGCGCTACTACCAGATCGCCCGCTGCTTCCGCGACGAGGACCTGCGCGCCGACCGCCAGCTCGACTTCACCCAGCTCGACGTCGAGATGTCGTTCGTCGAGGTCGAGGATGTGATCGCGGTCAACGAGCGACTCCTGGCCCACGTTCTCGGGGCGGTGGGGATCGCGGTCGAGCTGCCGCTGCCGCGGATCCCCTACGACGAGGCGATCGCGCGCTACGGCACCGACAAGCCCGACCTCCGCTACGGGCTCGAGATCGTCGACCTCACCGAGGCCTTCCGCGACACCGGCTTCAACGCCTTCGGCGCGGCGATCGCCGCCGGGGGCGTGGTCCGGGGGCTCAACGCCGGTGCCGGCGAGCGCTCGCGGGCCGAGCTCGACGGGCTCGTGGCCGAGGCTCAGGACCTGGGCGCGAAGGGGCTCGTGTGGGCGGTGCGCGAGGCCGACGGCTGGCGATCGCCGGTCGCCAAGTTCCTCGCCGAGGCCGAGATCGAGAGCGCGAGCGCGGCGCTCGCCGCCGCCGAGGGGGACCTGCTGCTGCTCGTCGCCGACGCGCCGGCGATCGCCGCGCGCGTCCTCGGCGTGCTGCGCACCCGGCTCGCCGAGCGCCAGGCGCTGATCGGTGGCGGCAGCCACCGGCTCTGCTGGATCGTCGACTGGCCGCTGTTCGAGTGGAACGCCGACGAGGATCGCTGGGACCCGCTCCACCATCCGTTCACCTCGCCGGCGGGCGAGATCGACCCCGACCGTCCCGGGGACGCCAGGGCGCTGATCTACGACGTGGTCTGGAACGGGGAGGAGATCGGCGGCGGATCGATCCGCATCTCCGACCCCGAGGTGCAGCGCCGCGCCTTCGCCGCGCTCGGCATCGACGCCGAGGAGGCCGAGCAGCGGTTCGGTTTTCTGCTCGAGGCGCTCCGCTACGGGGCGCCGCCGCACGGCGGCATCGCGTACGGGGTCGACCGGATCGTCGCGCTCGCCCGGGGGGCCGGTTCGATCCGCGACGTGATCGCCTTCCCGAAGGCGGCCTCGGGTGCGGATCCGCTCACCGGCGCCCCGGCGCCGGTGAGCGAGGAGCAGCTCCGCGAGCTCGGGATCGGGCTGCGTGGCGGCCCCCGCACCTGATCGGCGGCCGCGCCGCTATCGTTAGCCGAGGCTCGAGCTTGTTCGATAGCCGCTCCAATTGTGAGCCAACACATGTGGCTTGGGAGTCGGTTTCCGGTCCTCGCCAGCGGCGGCGGCCGGTAGACACCCACCTGTTCGATCAGGTTCTCAAGCCGGGCGGCGCCGGCAAGCTGGGGCCTCCTTATTTGCCTCTACCCTGGCTCGCGTGAGCAACGAGCTTCTGGCGGAATATGCGGCCGACGCCTCGCGCTGCGGCGCGCCGCCGCGCGGGGCCTTCAGCGGCAGCGCAGGTGGCGCCGCATGCGGCGATCTCCTCAGGCTCTCGATCGCGGTCGACGGCGGGCGAATCGAGGCGGTGAGCTTCGCCGCCGAGGGCTGCGCGACGGCCCGAGCGGCGGCCGCCGCGACCGCCGAGCTGGTCGAGGGCGTGCCGGTGCTCGATGCCGCCCGCCTCGGCCCGGAGCCGATCGCCGAGGCTGTCTCTTATACACATCTCCGAGCCCACGAGACATTGAGGT
>JBKPNB010000306.1:0-7115 GCA_046732395.1 Actinomycetota bacterium
GGCCCATCCCCGAGAGGAGGTCGTCGGCGAGCGAGTAGCCCGCGAAGCCCTCGAAGATCGCCAGCGCGAGCATCAGCACCCCCGCGTAGTACGTGATCTCCCGCGGCTTGCGGAACGCGCCCGTGAAGAAGACCCGAAGTAGGTGGAGCGTGATCGCGACCAGGAAGACATCCGCGGCCCAGTGGTGCGTCTGGCGGATCAGCAGCCCGGCCTTGTAGCGGTAGGAGATGTCGAGCACCGAGCGGTACGCCTCGGACATCTCGCGGCCGCGCAGCGGCTCGTACGCGCCGTGGTAGATCACCCGCTGGGTGCTCGGGTCGAAGAAGAAGGTCAGGTAGATGCCCGTGCCGACGAGGACGACGAAGCTGTAGAGCGCGATCTCCCCGAGCAGGAACGACCAGTGGTCGGGGAAGACGTAGCGGAGCAGCTTCTTCAGCAGCGGCGACTGGCCGGTGCGCGTGTCGAGGAAGCGAACCAGCCGGTAGATCACCCCTCCTGCACCCCCCACCAGGACGGGCCGACGGGGCCCGACATGGGGCCGGCCGCGCGGAGCTCGCCGCGCTCGTCCACTGCCACCGGCAGCTGAGGCAGCGGCCTGCCCGCAGGCCCGAAGATCACCTTTCCTCCGCGCGCCGGGTCGAAGGTCGAGTAGTGGCACGGGCAGACGAGCGCGGGCTTCGGCACCTTCGGCGAGAAGAGCGGATAGCGGAACATCGAGACGGCGCAGCCCGCGTGCGTGCAGAGCTTCGAGAGCGCGAGGATCCCCTGCGGCGCCCAGCCCTCGCGCTGCTGCGGCAGGCGGAGGTCGTCCTCGTGCAAGCGGACGACGAGGAGCGAGGCGTCGAGCCTTTGGCGGTCGACCCCTTCGGCGAAGGCGGGCACCATCGCCCCCACGGCGATCTCGTCGGCCCGCAGCGGCCGGCCCGCGTCGTCCACGAGCCGCCGGCCGCGGTGCCACGCCATCCTGCGTAGCTGCGCGACGTCGAGGAACGGCCCGCACGACGCGAGCGGGACGACGAGCGCCCCGACGAGCGTCAGCCCCGCGACCCCCGCCGCGCCCTTCAGCAGCCGGCTGCGCGTGATCCCTTCGTCGGCCTCCTGCACGAAGACGGCGATATCGAGGTCGTCCCTGTCGTGGTCGAGCGACTGCCGCTCTTCCTCCTTTTGCTCCTGGGGCACGAGCGCCTTCCCCGTCACGATCGAGCCGGCGGCGAGCAGCGCGAACGCACCGCCGAGGAGAAGCCCCAGCCACTGCGTGTCGGCGCCGAGGGCGTAGACCACGATGAACCCGGCGGCCGCGGCGGCGGCGAGAAGAAGCGTCCAGAGGACGGCAAGCTCGGCCCACCTGGGGGCTCGCCAGCGCGGGAGCAGCTTCGGCGCGCCTCGCATCAGCGCTCCATCCGCTCACCGATCACGCGCGCGACGAGCAGCAGCGCTCCGCCGGCCAGCAGCCACGCGACCATCCCCTCCGGGATCGGGCCGATGTTGCCGAGGCCCCAGCCGCCGCGGTCCGGAGGGTGCTTGACGACCCGCTGGACGTACAGCGCGATGGAGTCGAGCGTCCGCCGGTCGATCTCCTGCTCGTCGAACGCGGGCATCAGGTACGGCCCGATCCGCACGGCCTCCGCGATCTGCGTCGGCGTCGCGTCCTCGAGCGGGGGCGGCACGGCACCGGTCACGACCCCGCCTTGGCCCATGACCTGGTGGCAGCCGGCGCAGTAGGTCGTGAACGCCCGCTGGCCTTCCGGAAGGTTGCCTCGCTCCGGGTCGACCTTCGGCACCGGCGGTCCGCCGAACGAGCCGATGT
The DNA here is from genome assembly GCA_046732395.1 of Actinomycetota bacterium. Lineage (GTDB taxonomy): Bacteria > Actinomycetota > Thermoleophilia > Solirubrobacterales > 70-9 > JAWVFM01. The sequence goes on from JBKPNB010000306.1 coordinate 1,808, forward strand.
AGTGGACGAGCGCGCGAATGTCGGCCTCGTCGTACTCCGGCTCCGAGCGCAAGGGCTGCTCGCCGGTCGCGACGTCGAGGGGCATCCGGCCCGTGCGCAGGTAGAAGTCGGCCGCGGACGCGCCCACCCCATGCAGGTTCGGCCCGACACCCGGCACCCCGCGGGCATCGAACCCGTGGCACGAGACGCACCCGTCGAGGAAGAGCTGGCGCCCTCGCGACTCGGCCGACGCGGTCGCCGGAAGCAGGAGCAGCAGCAGGACGAGTGCGAGCCGCCTCAGCCCCGGCTCCTCTCCACCCGCAGCTCGTACGCGACGCCGCCCAGCCCGACCGCGAGCAGTCCGAGGCCGGGCAGGTACAGCCAGGGCCCGAACGGGACGCCGACGACGGCGATCGCGGCACCCGCGGCGACCGCCACGGTCGCGTAGCTCGAGTCCGGCACGTACTCCGCGGCGCGGAGCGGCGGGCGCCAGAGGTAGTAGCCGGCGAACACCGCGGTGGCGAACGCGGCCCCGCCCAGCAGCCCCCAGTAGTAGGGGTTCGTCGAGAACACGAACTGGATCGCGGTGAACGTTCCGAGCATCGCCGCCCACACGAGCAGCGGCGTCCAGCGGCGCTGCATCATGGCCGGTCCTCAGGCGCTCGCTTGCGACGCCGCCGAAGAGGGCGTGCCGGCTCTGCCGGTGCGCCCGTCTCAGTCAGGTCGAAGAGCGGCGCGTAGGAGCGGATCGGCGGCAGGGAGTCGTAGTTGAGGCGCGGCGGCGGCGAGGATGTCCACCACTCGAGCGTCGGGCCGCCGAACGGGTCGTTCCCCGCGGGCACGCGGCGTCTCAGCGACCACCACACGTTGACCAGGAAGACGAGCACACCGAGCGCGATCACGAAAGCGCCGGAAGTCTCGAGCGCGTTCAAGCTCGTGAATCGCGACGGGTACGTCGCAACGCGGCGCGGCATCCCCTCGAAGCCAAGGATCAGCATCGGGAAGAACGTCAGGTTCGCACCGATCACCATCAGAACGAACTGGAGCTTCCCCAGCGACTCGCGCAGCAGCGCCCCGGTCACCTTCGGGAACCAGTAGTAGACGCCCGCGAAGAAACCGAACAGGCTCCCGCCGAAGAGCGTGTAGTGGAAGTGCGAGACGTAGAAGTACGAGTCGGTCAGGTGGTAGTCGAGCGGCGGCGAGGCGACGATGATCCCGGTCAAGCCGCCGATCAGAAACAGCAGCAGAAATCCGATCGAGAACAGCATCGCGGTCGAGAAGACGATCGCGCCCCCGACCATCGTCCCGATGATCGCGAAGTACTCGAGCCCGGCCGGGACGATCAGCATCGTCGAGGTCAGCGAGAAGTACTCGTTGTTCACGCGCCCGGTCGCGAACATGTGGTGCGCCCACACCGACATCGAGAGCGCTGCGAAGAGCAGGATCGAGAGCGTGAAGCCCTTGTAGCCGAAGAACCGGCGGCCCGAGAACGCGGAAACCGCCTCGGCGACCATCCCGACGAACGGAAAGAACATCACGTACACGACCGGGTGGCCGTAGAACCAGAACAGGAGCTGGTAGGCGACCGGGCCGTAGTGACCGTCGAAGACGCCGCCGTGCAGGCGGTCCCACTCGAGCGCCGCCATCGTCCCCAGCAGCACCGGGAACGAGGTGACCGCGAGCAGGACCGTCACCAGCATCGACCAGATGAAGGGCGAGACGCGCGCCATGGTCATGCCGGGCGCGCGCCTGCGCAGGATCGTCGCCAGCAGGGTTCCGCTCTGGATGGCGTTCCCGAGCACGGCCAGGAAGACGCCGCAGATCCACATGTCCTGGCCCTTGCCGGACGTGTTGGTGGCATCCGAGAGCGGGTACGTCGCGAACCAGCCGGCCTTGGCGGCGCCGTGATCGACGGCGAAGCCGAGGTACATCGCGATGCCGCCGGCGACGAAGAGCCAGAGGCCGAGGAGCGTCAGCCGCGGCCAGGCGATCTCGGCCGCGCCCACCTGCAGCGGGACGAGGTAGATCCCGACCGCTAGCGCGAGGGGCGTGATCGTCATGAAGATCATCCCCGAGCCGTGGATCGTGAAGAGCTCGTTGTAGCTCTGGCGCGAGACGATCTGCATCCCGGGCTCGGCGAGCTCGCTGCGCATCAGCAGGGCTGCGATCCCGCTCGCGACGAAGAAGCCGAGCGCGGCGGCAAGCTGCATCAGCGCAATCCGCTTGTGGTCGGTGCTCGCAAGCCAGCCGACCAGGCCGGCGGGGCGTGGCCGCTCGAGCGCGACCGTCGTCACTGCGCCCGGAGCCACCTCTCGAAGCGGTCGCGAGGCTCGGCGACGACGACGAAGTTCATGTCGGAGTGGTGCAGGCCGCAGAACTCCGCGCAGTGCCCGGCGTAGACCCCCGGCCGGTCGACGGTCAGCTCGAACTCGACCGTGTCGTCAGGCCAGGCATCGCGCTTGAAGCGCAGCGCGGGAATCCAGAACGAGTGCACGACGTCCTGCGAGCGCTCGGCGAAGACGACCGGCTCGCCTGCGGGCAGGTGGAGCGACGGCGGCCGCCGGTTGTCGCCTACGACCGTGACTCCGCTTCCCGGGTAGGTGAAGCGCCAGCCCCACTTGAACGCCGTGACCTCGACCCGCTGCTTCGGGTTGGAGGCGATCGCGTCCACGCGGTTCTCGGTCGTGAAGGTGCGGGTGACGAGCACGGCGACGATCCCGGCCAGGATCAGTGCGTAGACGAGCTCGACGACGGTCGCCTCGGTCTTCGCTGAGGGACGCCGCCCGGGACGGCGCCGGTAGCGGACGGCGGCGAACAGGACCACGCCGAAGACGAGCGCCGCCGTCACGATCATCACCCACTCGTAGAGCGAGAACAGGCTGGTGAATTCCGCGCGGGTGTCCGACGCGAACGGCATTCAGGAGCGGAACTCTGCCACCTCGAGCTCGCGCGAGGCACGCTGAAGGTCCTCCACGGCCTTCGCGACGGTGCTCTCGACGAGGCTGAGGTCGACCCGTTCCGCCCCCGGCCCGCCCGCGACCGCGTCCAGCCGCCGCCGGAAGAGCCGCCGGACCGCCCGCAGGTGCTCGTGGAGCTCGTCCACGGTCGTCCCTTTCCCCGGTGCGCCCAGCTTGAACTTGGGTGCTACGAGAGGAGGTAGTCGAGCACGAAGCCGAACGCGACCAGCAGCGCGGCGAGGCACCCGTAGACGGCCGACATGTTGAAGGCGTGCTCGCGGTCAGGCCGCTCCTGCCAGTAGATGGGATAGGTCGTCCCGGTCCCGCCGAGGAGCGGCGCCGCCCCCAGCACGCCGCCGGCGATGTAGTAGGCCAGGGGGAAGATGCGTTCTGCCGAGCCGCCGCCGAGCCAGACGACGATCGCCGCCACGAGCGCGACCGCTCCGGCGAGGCCGGCCACGGCCGCCTTCAGCTCGCCGCTCATCGGCGTCAGCCGCGCCCGTGTGCGCCGCTCCTCCACGGCTCGTTACAGTGACGGAACCGGGGTGCCGCGGCAAGCGGCTGAGATCACACCCGTCGAACCTGATCTGGTTAGGACCAGCGAAGGGAGCAGATGGACGACAGGACGCCGAACTGGGGGATCGAGCCGGTCCCTGAGCGCCTGCGGGTGCTCGGGCTGTTCGACCTGACGCTGCTGTGGGGGAACCTGTCGGTCAGCCTGCTCGTGATCGTGGCGGCCGCGGGCCTCGTGCCGATGCTGTCCTTCAAGCAGGCGCTGCTCGCGATCCTCATCGGCGCGCTTGCGGGCAACCTGCTGCTCGGCCTCGCAGCGGCGATCGGCGCCGACGCGCGCGTGCCGGGGATGGTGCTGCTGCGCGCGCCGCTCGGGCGCCGTGGTTCCTACGCGCCGACGGTACTGAACGTGGCGCAGAACCTCGGCTGGTCGACCTTCGAGCTGATCATCATCTCGACCGCGGCGGCGGCGCTCTCGGAGCGCGTCTTCGGCTTCGAGGCGCGCTGGCTCTGGGCGCTGCTCTTCGGCGCGGTCGCCCTGGCCCTCGGGCTCCTCGGCCCGATCGGCTTCGTGCGGCGCTACGTGCGCAAGTTCGCCGTCTGGGCGGTCGCGGCCTCGATCGTCTACCTGACGTGGTGGGCGCTGGACAAGGCGAGCGTCCACGACCTTTGGCATGCGGGCGGGACCGGCGGGCTCTCGCTCGGCCAGGGCGTCGACCTCGTCGTGGCGAGCGTGATCTCGTGGACGCCGCTGGCAGCTGACTACACGCGCTTCGCACGCGGACGGCGCAGCGCATTCCTAGGCGCGGGGATCGGCTACCTCCTGCCGACGCTGTGGTGCTTCGCGCTCGGCGCGGTGCTCGTGCTCGAGCGCAACCTGAGCGACCCGGCGCAGATCCCGAGCGCGGTGGCGAGCGGGAGCGCCCTCGCGGTCGTCGCGCTGTTGATGCTCACCGTGGACGAGAGCGACGAGGCGTTCGCCGACGTCTACTCGACCGCAGTCTCGCTCCAGAACCTGCTGCCCCGCGCGTCGCAACGGGCACTGATCGTGCTCGTCGCGGCGACGGCAACGGGGGGTGCGATCGCGATCGATCTCGGCAACTACCTCACCTTCCTGTTCCTGCTCGGCTCGGTGTTCGTGCCGCTCTTCGGCGTCGTGCTCGCTGACTGGCTCGCCCGCGGCGCGCACTACGCGGAGCGCGACGTCTTCGCCGCTCCGGCGGTGCGCTGGGAGCGGCTTGCCGCGTGGGCGACGGGCTTCTGCCTCTACCAGTGGCTGTCGCCGAACGGCCCCGGCTGGTGGACCGAGCTCGTCGAGCACGTCAACCCCGGCCACGCGCGGCTGACGGCCTCGCTGCCGAGCTTCGCCGCCGCCTTCGGGCTGACGCTGCTCGCGCGCTGGGTAGATTCGTTGCGTGAGGCCGCTCGCAGTCGTCGGGAACCTCTCGCGCGACCTCGTTGACGGCGCCGGGCCGCGGGTGGGCGGCGCGCCGTTCCACGCCGCTCGGGCGCTGCGGGTGCTCGGGAGGCCTGCGCTGGTGGCCGTGAAGTGCGCGGAGGCCGACCGGCGGCTGCTCCTGCCGCCGCTCGTCCGGCTCGGTGTGCCCGTGCTGTGGCGCGCCGGTGAGCCGACGGCCGGCTTCTCGTTCCGCTACGACGGCGACCGGCGTTCGATGGTGGTGGATGCGGTCGGGGCCTCCTGGACGCCCGAGGACCTGCGTGGGCTCGAGCGCGTCGAGTGGGTGCACGTCGGTGCGTTAGCGCGGTCGGACTTTCCCGTTGAGACGCTGGCCGTGCTTGCGCGTGAGCGGCACATCTCGTTCGACGGACAGGGGCTCGTACGGCCGTCGCAGACCGGG
>JBKPNB010000307.1:0-4080 GCA_046732395.1 Actinomycetota bacterium
CGCCCCTGCGCGGCGGGCTCGACGCCGACCGCCGCGAGGTAGAGGTGGCGCGGCCGGGACGGATGCCTGCGCTCGATCCGCAGCCGCGAGGCGAGCGCGAGCGGCAGCCGGCGGCCGAAGACGCCGGTCATCGCCGGCGCCTCGCGAAGCGTCGCCCGCATCGTCACCCGCCACCGCCCGGGCGGCGCCCAGACGGCGGCGCCGCTCAGGTCGTCGTCAGTGAAAACCAGGTCGTGGGGGAACGCCACCTCGGCGAGCTCGGTGTGGAAGAAGACCCGCAGTCGCTTCTCGCGTGTCGCGCCATCCGGCAACAGGTGCCCGAGCGCCGGGTCGTCGCGAAAAGCCGCCGCGAGCGCCGCGCTCAGCGGCTCGATCTCCGCGCGGTCTGCCTTGCGAACGGGCGCGACTAGATGGTCGACGCCCAACCGCGCCGGCTCAGCCGACCTCGGCCGGCTCCTCGTCGCGGCCGGCGAGCCGGTCGCGGCCGCGCTGGACGGCGGCGAGGAACTTCTGGAGGTTGACCTCGAGGGTGGAGAGGATCTCGTCGGCGTAGTCCTCGGCGCCGAGCCGGATCGCCCGCTCGGTTTCGCGCGCGTCCTCGACGATCTCCTCGGCCGCGCGCTCGGCCTGCTTGTAGACCTCCTCGTCGGAGATCAGCCGCGACTGCTGATCGCGGGCCTCCTTGACCACCCGCTCGGCCTCACGCTTCGCCTCGGCGAGCATCTCCTGGCGCTCCTTGACGATCCAGCGCGCCTGCTTGATCTCCTCCGGGATCGTCGCCCGCATCTGGTCGAGGAGGTCGTAGATCTCCTCGCGATCGACCCGCACCTGGTCGGTCAGCGGCACCGGTCGGGCGTTGTGGATCAGGTCGTCGAGTTTGTCGATGAGGACGAGGACGTCCATTGGGCTGCCAAAGATTACGGGTAAGCGGGGAAAACGGGCTTTGGGGGGCGTCCTTCTTCGCCCCGTTGCAAGCTCCTGCCCAGCCTAGCGCCGCGCGCGATCGGCGAGCGCCGCGGCGACGGCCGGGGGGACGAGATCGGACACATCGCCGCCGAAGGTGGCCATCTCCTTGACGCCCGTCGACGACAGGAAGCTGTAGTCGGGGGACGCGATCACGTACATCGACTCGATGTCCGGCGCGAGCTTGCGGTTGAGCTGATTCATCTCGAACTCGTACTCGAAGTCGGAGATCGCGCGCAGGCCCTTGACGATCGCCGTGGCGCCATGGTCGCGGGCGAACTCGACGAGCAGGGTGCGGAAGATGGCTACCTCGACATTGTCGAGATCGGCCGTGGCCTCGACGATGAACTCGCGCCGCTCCTCGGCGCTGAACAAGTGCTCGAGCTTTCGCGGGGCGCTGCCGACTACGCCGACGACGACGTGGTCGAAGACCCGGGCTGCGCGCCCGATGATGTCGAGGTGCCCGTTGGTGACCGGGTCGTAGGTCCCGGGGCAGACGGCGGTTCCGCCGCTGGCGCTCATCCCCGGCCCCCGTAGATCCGGATCAGCGCCTCGCCGTAGCGGCGCTCGAGCGCGAGCGGCAGGGCCGCGAGCTCGAGCGGGCGCCGCGCCGAGCTCTCGACGATCAAGCGGCCGCCCCTTGCCAGCCGCGGCGGAATGAGCGAGTCCAGGTCCCCCTCAACGCGGTCGGCGATGTTATACGGCGGGTCGCAGAAGATCAGGTCGAACCGCTCGCCGCCGCGCCGCAGAAAGCGCAAAGCGTCGGCTCTGACCACCTCGGCCCGGCCGCCGAGCCCGAGCTCGGCGACGTTTCGCCGCGCGACGCGGGGGTCGGAGTCGACGAGCACCGCGCGCGACGCCCCCCGCGAGAGCGCCTCGATCGCGAGCGCGCCGGTGCCGCAGAAGAGGTCGAGGACGCTCGCCCCGCCCGCCGCGCCGCGAAGGATCGAGAACAGTGCCTCCCGAACCCGATCGGCGGTCGGGCGGACCGCCCGCGAGCGCCCGGGCGGCGCCGCGAGGCGACGGCCTCGCAGTTCGCCCCCCACCACCCTCATGCGGCGAGGGCCTCGGTCCGCTCGTCGCCGAACCGGCGGCGCGCGGCCTCCGCGATCGGCTCGAAGTCGAGCGCGTCGACGGCGAGCAGCGCCTTCGCCTCCGCGCGGGCCGCGAACAGGAGCTGCGCGTCGTCGGGGAGGTCGGCGACGCGGAACCGGGGCAGCCCGTGTTGACGGGTGCCGAGGATCTCCCCCTCGCCGCGCAGCGCGAGGTCGGTTTCGGCGAGCTTGAAGCCGTCGCGCTCGGCGACGACGGCCTCGATCCGCCGCTGCGCCAGCTCCGACTCGGCGTCGGCGAACAGGATGCAGTACGAGGTGTGCGCGCCACGGCCGATCCGCCCCCGCAACTGGTGGAGCTGCGAGAGCCCGAACCGCTCCGCCCCCTCGATCAGCATCACGGTCGCGTTCGCGACGTCGATCCCGACCTCGATCACCGTCGTCGCGACCAGCACCGGGGTGCGCCCGGCGGCGAACTCCTCCATCGCCGCCGTCTTCGCCCGCGCCGGCATCTGCCCGTGGAGGAGCCCCACCTCGAAGTCTCGGAACTCGGTCGCCCGCAGCCGCTCGGCCTCCTCCGAGGCGGCGCGCGCCTGGAGCTTCTCCGAGCCCTCGACCAGCGGGCAGACGACGTAGGCCTGGCGGCCCTCGCGGAGCCGCTCGCGGATGAACTCGTAGGCGCCGTCGCGCTTGTCCTCCCCCACCGCCCAGGTCCGCACCTCCCCGCGCCCTGCGGGGAGCTCGCGCAGGACCGTCGCGTCGAGGTCCCCGTAGGCCGTCAGCGACAGGGTCCGCGGGATCGGCGTTGCGGTCATGTGCAGGGAGTGCGGGGCCCGCCGCTCGCCGTCGATGACGGGGCCCTTGGCGGCGAGCGCGGCCCGCTGGCGGACCCCGAACCGGTGCTGCTCGTCGACTACCGCGAGCGCCAGCCGCGCGAGCTCGACGTCGGGCTCGAGCAGCGCGTGGGTGCCGACCGCGAGCTCCTGCTCGCCGGTGGCGAGGCGGCCGAGCGCCTCGCGGCGGCGGGCCGGGCTCGTCGCCCCGGTCAGGAGTGAGAAGCGGACGTCGACGCCCGCTAGGAGGCGATCGAGCGTCGTCGCGTGCTGCTCGGCGAGGGTCTCGGTCGGCGCCATCAGCACCCCCTGGAAGCCCGACTCGACCGCCCGCAGCATCGCGTAGACGGCGACGACCGTCTTCCCCGAGCCGACCTCGCCCATCAGCAGCCGCTGCATCGGCTCGCCGGCGAGGAGGTCGCGATCGATCTCGGCGAACGCGCGGCGCTGGTCGGCGGTCGGCGCGAACGGCAGCGAGCGAACCCATCTCGAGACCAGCTCACCCGGCGGGTCGAGGCGGACCCCGGACCGGCTCTCGCGGTCGGCGGCGCGATGGAGGGCGAGGGCCACCTGGTGGAGGAGGAGCTCCTCGAACGCGAGCCGGCGCCGCGCGACCGCCGCCGCGGCCGCGCTGCGCGGAAAGTGAACCGCGATCAGCGCGTCGGCAACCCCGGGCAGCCGGCGCCGGGCCCGAAGCTCCGCCGGGAGCGCCTCCGGGAAGTCGGGTGCCATCGGCATCGCCTGCCAGGCCCACTCCCGAAGCCGCCGCGCCGGGAGGCGCTCCGAGGCGGGATGGACGGGAACCAGCCCGGTGGTGTGGATGCCCTTCCCGCCCGCGCCCTCGTCATCGACGATCTCGTAGTCGGCGACGCGGAAGTCGCCGCGCTCGAGCCGGCCGCGGAGGAGCAGACGGGTGCCCGGGCGCAGCCGCTCCGCGAGCCACGCCTGGTTGAACCACACGGCCTTCGCCCCGCCGCTCGCGTCGGCGACGGCGGCCTCGACGATCCGTAGGTTCCGGCGCCGGGTCGGGCGGACCCGGACGCTGCGGACCTCGGCGAGGACAGTCGCCTCCTCGCCGATCCGGAGCTCGCCGAGCAAGCCGAGCCGCGTCCGGTCGCGGTAGTCGCGCGGGACGTGGAGGAGGACGTCGCCGATCGTCTCGATCCCGAGCTCCGCGGCGGCCGCGGCGAGCCTCGGGCCCGCCCCGCGGAGCTCGGTGACCGGCGCGGAGA
>JBKPNB010000308.1:0-24015 GCA_046732395.1 Actinomycetota bacterium
GCCGCCGGCGCCGCCGGAACCGCCGGTGGGGCCAGAGGCCGAGTCCGCGCCCGAGCCGGCGCCCCTCGACCTCAACGCGGCCAGCTACGACGACCTCCGGGCGCTGAAGCTGTCGGTGACCCAGACCGGGCGGATCCTCTCCTACCGGGAGCGGAGCGGCGGCTTCAGCTCGGTCGACGAGCTCGCGGAGATCCCCGGGTTCTCCCGCGGCACCCTCGACGAGCTCCGCGGGCGGCTCAGGGTGTAGGCCCCGGCGCTAACCGATGCCGCGCGAGACGAAGGTTTCGGCGACGCCGACCGCGAGCGCCGCGGCGAGCCCCAGATAGGCGACCGCGACGAGCGCGCGGGTCCGCGCCGGGATCGCGTGGTAGGCGCGGCCCTCGGGGGTGTTGCGCGCCCGCCAGCGACGCCAGCTCTCGAACCCGCCGAAGAGCAGGATCAGGAAGACGATCGGGTTCGGGAAGGCGATCGCCAGGGCGACGAGCCCGGCGAGGCCGACGAGCCAGATCGCGGGGCTGAGCGCGGCCATCGCCCGGCCGCCGTCGAGCGGGAGGACGGGCAGCAGGTTGAAGAGGTTGATGAAGAAGCCGACGTAGGCGAGGGCGCGCCAGAAGTCCGAGCCGGTCGCGAGCCAGATCCCGAGTGGGGCGAGCGACGCGATGCTGCCGAGGATCGGCCCGGCGAGCCCGACCCGCGCCTCGGCCGCGGCGTCGTCCCCCATCGAGCGGGCGGTGATGACTGCGCCGAGGAACGGGATGAACATCGGCGCCGAAGCCCGCACGCCCTCGCGGCGGAGCTGAATCACGTGCCCGAGCTCGTGGAGGAAGAGCAGGACGACGAAGCCGGCCGCGAACGGCCAGCCCCAGAGCAGGGCGTAGGCGGCGATCGACACGAACGCGGAGCCGAAGGTGGCGAGGATCTTTACCTTCGGCAGCAGGAAGAGCAGCGCCTTCCCCTTCGCGAGCAGCGCGAGCAGCGCCGCGCCGGCGCCGGCCGTGCGCTTTCGGAGCCCGCCGCCTCGGCCCGAGCCGGGTTGGACCGGCTCGTAGCCGAGTCTCTCTGTCGCCGAATCAGCCATCGTGGGAATCGTCCAACGCTTCAGTAAATGTAGTCTCAGGGGGCTAACATTCGCGTCGACATAGCACGGGGACGATCATGGCTTCGACGTGGTCGATTCGTGCGATCGGTTGCAGGTCGAGGTTCCCGGAGGCCTCGTAAAACACCGGGAAAACCAATAAGTGCGGACCACGAGTTCGCCCTCGCCGCTTAGTTCATAGCTAAGTAGACGAGAGTCGGCCCACCCTCGGCCCGTGGGGTGGGGGACCGGCTTCAGCAACGGGCTCGCCCGGAAGGCCCGCCTCCGCCGACCGGGGACTCACCAGGGGGCTCGGCCTCGCGCACTCACCCGCCGGCGCGGACCCGCGAGGCGAGATCGAAGCGCCGGATAAGCCTGTAGACGCCGACCGCTACGCGGCCGCACACGCGGGTTCGACTCCCGCCGTCTCCACTTCTCCGACGCTGCACAAACGGCGACCGAAGCGGAACACTGTCGGCCGTGGAGGTCCCCGAGGTCCGGTACGCGAAGAGCGGCGACCTCAACATCGCCTATCAGGTCACCGGCGACGGCCCGTTCGATCTGGTCTTCGTCCCGGGCTACGTCACGCATCTCGAGCTCCATTGGGCGATGCCGAGCTTCACGCCCTTCCTCGAGCGGCTGTCGTCGTTTGCCCGGCTGATCCGGTTCGACAAGCGCGGTACCGGGATGTCCGACCGCGTGAGCGGCGCGCCGACTCTGGAGACGCGGATGGACGATGCCCGCGCCGTCATGGACGCCGTCGGCTCTCGCCGTGCAGCCTTCTACGGCCTCTCCGAGGGGGCCGCGATGAGCATTCTCTTTGCCGCCACCTATCCGCAGCGGGTCGCGGCGCTCGTGATTCGCAGCGCTTTTCCGCGGCGGATGTGGGCCCCGGACTACCCGTGGGGCCAGCGCGAGGAGGACTTTCAGAGCGAAGTCCAGCGGGCGTTGCGTGTCTTCGGGCCCCGCGAGCAGGCGAGAGAGGGGGTCCGAGCACTCGGCCGGTTCACCGATGAAGAGGCGGAGTCCTTCCTCCAGCTAGTCCGGTTCGGTGCGAGCCCGGGCGCCCTGGAGGCGCTTCACCGCATGAACAGGGAGATCGACATCCGGCATGTCCTGCCGGCGGTGCGCGTCCCGACCTTGATCCTCCACGGCTCCGAGGACGAGATCGTGCCGGCCGAGGTCGCCCGCTACATCGCGTCGCAGATCCCGACGAGTCGGGTCGTCGATATCCCCGAGGTGGGGCACCTCGCGTTCCAGGGCGGAGGCGAGCGCATCGCGGACGAGATCGAGGCGTTTCTGAACGACGTCTGGCAGGCAGGCGGCTGGGAGGAGGAAGAGCCCGAGCGTGTCCTGGCAACGGTTCTGTTCACCGACATCGTCGCCTCGACCGCGAAGGCGGCGGAGCTCGGCGACAGGGCCTGGCGGGAACTGCTCGCGCAGCACCACGCGTCGATTCGCCGTGAGCTCGTCCGTTTCCGCGGTGCCGAGCTCGACGCAGCGGGCGACGGCTTCTTCGCGCGCTTCGACGGCCCGGCACGTGCGATCCGCTGCGCCTGCGCGATCACTGAGAGCGTGCGCGAGCTGGGGCTGGAGGTCCGCGCGGGCCTCCATACCGGTGAGTGCGAGATCATGGACGGCAAGGTCGGAGGGATCGCCGTGCACATCGGCGCGCGTGTTGCCAAGCAGGCCGAGCCGGGTGAGGTGCTCGTCTCGAGCACCGTCAGGGACCTGGTCGCCGGCTCGGGGATCCGGTTCTCAGAACGCGGGACGGTGGCGTTGAAAGGCGTCCCCGAGCAGTGGCGGCTGTACGCCGTCGAACGCGGCGACTAGCAGGGCCGCGACGCCGAGATCTCAGCGGTTGTGGTGGACCGCCTCGATGTTGTTGCCGTCGGGGTCGAGGACGAAGGCGCCGCGGTAGCCGGGGTGGGAGATCGGCCGCTCGCCGGGGGCACCGTTGTCGCGGTACTCGTGGTAGACGGGCCGCGGCCCGGGCTCGCCGTCGCTCCGGTAGCCGGCCTCGACGCCGGCCGTCCAGAAACGCGTCGACCTCGTTCCGGGAGCGGGCCACGAACGCAACGTGCAGATGCTCGGTGAGCGGGTGCCCGGCCGACTCGGCCGCGATCCCGAAGTCGTTCCACTCCTCGAATTCCGCGTCCTCGTTCGTGATCGTGCGGCCGGGCGGCGCGAGCACGGTCCCATAGAAGCGGCGGCTCGCCCCGCGATCGGAGACCCGGATCGTGACGTGGTCGAACACGCGCGGATTGTCCGTGATCTACGCTGAGCGGTGACCGACCGACGAGGAGGAAGCGTGGACGACAGCAACGTATTGGGCAAGATCGAGGGTCTCGTCGAGGAGGAGCAGACCCTGCTCCGGTCGAGCGAGGAAGAGGGCCCCGACGCCGACAAGCATCAGCGCCTCGAGCAGGTCAAGGTCGAGCTCGATCGCTGCTGGGACCTGCTCCGCCAGCGCCGTGCGCGCGAGGAGTTCGGGCAGGACCCCGACCAGGCCGAGACCCGCGACGCCGACACGGTCGAGCGCTACCTGCAGTAGCGCCGGCCGCTCAGCGGCGTGGCGCCGGGGTCACCGCCGTCGCGTCGGCGTACTCGATCGGGACGATCTCGCGGCCGAACGGCCACAGCGAGACCGGGATCAGCTTGAAGTTGCCGAGGCCGAGCGGGATCCCGATGATCGTCAGGCAGAGCACGACGCCGGTGACGAGGTGGCCGATCGCCAGCCACCAGCCGGCGAGGAGGAGCCACAGGACGTTGCCGACGAACGACGGTGCGCCGGCGTCGGGCCGCTTGACGACCGTGCGCCCGAACGGCCAGAGCGCGAAGGCCGCGAGCTTCAGCGCCTGGAGCGCGAACGGGATGGTGATGATGAGGATGAACATCAGTAGGGCCGCGAACAGGTAGGCGATCGCCAGCCAGAGCCCGGCGAGGACGAACCAGATGATGTTCAACACCACGCTCACGCGAGCCTCAGCACGTGCGCGGTCCGCGGCTCGACCCGGCCCTCGAGCACGACGAGGTATGCGTCGCGGAGGGCACCGAGCCGCTGCTGCGGACGACGTCGAGCCAGCCGCCGATCGATTCGCGGAACGGGCCCGCTCCCACCTCCGGCGGATCCGACTCGGCGATCCGGCTCACCCGGAGGTCGTCGCGCTTGACGAGGAAATCCGTCATCCGCGGCCTCAATGCTCTCACGATCTCCGCGCCTGCAAGACCCGCCAACCTGACCGTCGCCGGGATCGACCTCGCCGAGGAGGCGGCGCGCGTGCGGCGGCTGCCGGTCTTCGCCGGCGGTGCGCTCGCCGAGCGCTCGCCGGCGATCCGCGTCCGGCGCACCCGGCGGCGGCCGAATCGGCTCGGCTTCGCGGTCCCGGGCGAGTGGCGCGTCTCGGTGACCGCCTACCCCGGGATCCGGCCGGGAGACGTGTGCGAGACCCTCCTCCACGAGCTCGTCCACCTTCACGTCGGCACCGAGCCGGGGCACCGCCGCTGGCATGGCATGGTCTTCAAGGAGACCCTGCGACGGGCGATGGCCGAGGCCTACGGGCTCGTCGGCGTCGCCCCCGCCAACACGCTCCACGGCACCTACGCCGACGCGCTCGAGGCGCTCGCCGCCCGCCGCGCGGCGGCCGGCGCCGGCGTCCAGCTCCAGCTCCGGTTGGCCTGCTGAGCCGGCCTAGATGAGCAATCCCACGACCTCGCGTACGCGGATGAGCGCGGATAGCGTCGCTGGACCGGGCTCATCGGGCTCGCCGCCGGCGTCCTCGTCAACACCGCGTTAATAGGCGCCGGCGATAGGCTCATCTCAGCATGGCTGACATCGGGATCGCGATCGCGTCGACGGATGGGACGCGGGTGCTGACGCTGCGGGGTGAGCTCGACCTCGACGGGGCCAGCGAGCTCGAGGCGGTGTTCGCCCGGCTCGAGGCCGACCCGCCGGAGCGCCTGCTGATCGACCTCGCGGAATGCGACTTCATCGACTCCGCCGGGCTCGCGGCGCTCTTCCACGGCGCCCGCAACCTCCGCGGCGGGTCGAGCTCGGTGCGGATCGCCTGCCCGGAGGGCAACCTCCGCGAGCTGCTGCGGATCACGGCCATCGATCAGACGATCCCGGTGGTCGCGACCCGGCAGGAGGCGCTCGCCGCGCTCGGGCTCGATCAAGGAGACGAGCCCGCGTAAGGTGCCCGCGGCGGACCCGCGGCGACCTGTTTTTTGCGGAATATGCGGGAACTCCGCCGACGGGCGGCGCCGCCTTGCGCTAGGGTCGCTGACGCGGTCCGGGAGAGAGCGCAGACCACGAAAGCCAAGTGGAATGCAGCTCTCGAAGGTGACTGACAAGGCTTAATTCGTACGCAGGCTACGTACGGAGCAGGCACCGTCGTCACCACCGGGCCGCTTTTCGTTCGCACCTCCGAGGCGACTCGTCCGCGGGGGTCGCTACCGTGCTGGTGCGGCTTGAGCGCCGCCGGCCGGAGCGGGTCGCCTGCCCTGCGCGGTCGTGCGACCGGGGCGCACCCCGGGAGTTGGGCGCTGCTGGAAGACCCCGGACGAGCCCCGGCAGCTAGCCCGCCCGCTCCCGTCCGCATCCGAAAGCCCCTCGAGCAGTCCGTACGATGGCGCCGATGCGTGCGTTCGTCACGGGCGGCTCCGGGTTCATCGGCGGCAAGTTGATCGCGCGCCTCATCGCCGACGGGCACGGGGTGCGGGCGCTGGCGCGCTCCGACCGCTCGGCCGAGGCGGTCGCCGCGCTCGGCGCCGAGCCGATCCGCGGCGATCTCGGCGACCGCGCGGCGCTGAAGGCGGGGGCCGCCGACTGCGAGCTCGCATTCCACGCCGCGGCAAAGGTCGAGGACTGGGGTCCGTGGGAGGACTTCGAGCGCGACAACATCGAGGGAACGCGCAACGTCGCCGGCGCCTGCGCGGCCGCCGGCGTTCGGCGGCTGGTCCACGTCAGCACCGAGGCGGTGTTGATCGCCGGCGAGCCGCTCGTCGAGGTCGACGAGCAAACGCCGCGCCGGCGGGACTCGAAGGCCTTCTACCCGCGCAGCAAGGCGCTCGCCGAGGAGGCCGTGCTGGCGGCAGGCAACGACCCGCTCGAGCGGGTCGTCGTCCGCCCCCGGTTCGTGTGGGGGGCCGGCGACCGCACGCTGCTGCCCCAGATCGCGGCGATGGTGAGGGCCGGGCGGTTCGCCTGGATCGGCGGCGGGCGGCAGCGAACCGACACCACCCACGTCGCCAACGTCGTCCATGGCCTGATGCTGGCGGCCGAGCGGGGCGGCGATCGCGAGGTCTACTTCGTCACCGACGGCGACCGGGTGGTCTTCCGCGAGTTCGTCTCGGACCTGATCCGCACCCAGGGACTCGAGCCGCCATCGCGATCGGTCCCGGCCCCGCTCGCCGAAGCGATCGCCGCGGGCAGCGAGGAGGCGTGGCGTCGCCTTCCGCTTCCCGGGCGCCCGCCACTCACCCGCTTCGCGGCCTGGGTCTCCTCGCAGGAGTGCACGATCGACATCTCGAAGGCGCGCGACGAGCTCGGCTACAAGCCCGCGGTCGCGCGCGCCGACGGGCTCGCCGAGCTGCGCGCGGAGTCGGCGGAGCCCTAAGCGTTCTCGAGCGCCGGCGGGGCGTCGGGGCGCTGCGCCGCCGTGCGGCGCTGCCGGGCGGGGCGGCGTACCCGAACGTGCTCGGCCGCCAGATAGGAGCCGATCACCGCGATCACGGCGATCGCCTGGGCGGCGATCGTCTCGACGGTGGGGAAGAGCGCCAGCCAGGTGCCGGTCCAGCCCGGCAGGGTGAAGCCGAGCGGCGTCGTCGGCAGCCAGCCGGCGAGCTGGAGCTCCTGGGCGCTCTCGCCGACCATGACGACGAGGACGAACCCGATCAGGGCGCCGGTCAGGACCAGCATCCGGCGGTAGGGGAGGTGGCGGTGGGCGAGGAAGGTGAGCCCGCCGACGATCGCCGTCAGCCCGAGGCCGACCGCGATCCCCTCCAGGACGACGGCGTCGCCCTGCGCCAGTCGCAGGTTCTGGAGGAGGAGGACGACCTCGAACCCCTCGCGGTAGACGGCGGTGAACCCGAGCAGGGCGAAGCCGGCGCCGACCGCCGCACCGCGGCGGCCGACGAGCGCGCGCCGGCGGCGGTGATGGTGGGCGATCCAACCGGTCCAGTAGACGCGGTGGAAGAACCAGTTCATTACCACCAGCAGGACCGCCACCGCGATCAGGCCGGTCGCCGCCTGGAGGTCGAGGCCGGGCCCGCCGAGGACGCCGATCAGCCAGGCGGCGAGGAACCAGGTGAGGACGGAGGCGGCGAGCGCGGCGCCCGCGCCGGCCGCGATCGGCCGGCGCCGGAGGCGGTTGGCGCCGAGCAGGCTGGCGCTGATCGCCGCCAGCACCAGCACCGCCTCGAGTCCCTCGCGGAAGACCAGCAGGCCGCTGTCGAGGACCGCCGCGCCGCGGGAGAGGTGCGCCTGCTCGGTCGGATCGGGGACGCCGCCGCGCGCGGTGAGCGCCGAGTAGATCACAAGCGCGACGAGGCCGAGGCCGAGCGCCCACCAGAATCCGCGCCCGAATCCCCCTCTCCGGGTCGCGTTCACCGGCGGCGGGGTACCAAGCCGAGTTAGGGCACCCTAATAACCCGCCCGGCACGGTCGGGATAAGCTGCTCTCGCGGGCACGGGAGGAAGCGATGGCAAACGCACCCGAGGGCACGAAGCCGAAGAAGATGAAGCGCAAGGAGTTCGACCGCGAGCTCGCGAAGCTGCAGGTCGAGCTGGTGCGGATGCAGGACTGGGCGATCCGCTCCGGACACCGGCTGCTGGTGATCTTCGAGGGCCGCGACGCGGCCGGCAAGGGGGGGACGATCAAGCGGATCGTCGAGTACCTGAACCCGCGCCACGCGCGCGTCGTCGCGCTCCCCGCCCCGACCGAGCGCGAGCGCACGCAGTGGTATTTCCAGCGGTACGTCCCGCATCTGCCGGCGGCCGGCGAGATCGTCATCTTCGACCGCTCCTGGTACAACCGCGCCGGCGTCGAGCGGGTGATGGGCTTCTGCAGCAACGAGGAGTACTGGGACTTCCTGCGCACCGCCCCCGAGCTCGAGCGGATGCTGATCCGCGCCGGGATCCAGCTCATCAAGTACTGGTTCTCGGTCTCCGACGAGGAGCAGGAGCGCCGCTTCCGCCAGCGGATCGACGATCCGGTGCGGCGCTGGAAGCTGTCGGAGATGGACATGGAGTCCCGCCGCCGCTGGGTCGAGTACTCGAAGGCGAAGGACATCATGATGGAGCACACCTCGACCCCGGAGGCGCCGTGGTACGAGGTCGATTCGGACGTCAAGCGGCACGCGCGGCTCAACTGCATCGCCCACCTGCTCTCGCTGGTGCCGTTCGAGCCGGTCGAGCACCCGAGGATCGAGATGCCGCCGCGCCAGGAGGACCGCGGCTACCAGCGCCCGGCGAAGGAATCGCTGAACTGGATCCCCACTCCGTATCCCTGAGCGCCCGCTCGATGCGGGCCCGGCGCGGCCGCGTAGGGTTCGACGGATGACGCTCGCCGGCAAGGCCGTGCTCATCACCGGCGCCGGGCGCGGGATCGGCGCCGCGCTCGCCCGCGAGCTCACCGGCCGGGGGGCCCGCATCTCGCTCGTCGGCCTCGAGCCGGACCGGCTCGAAACGCTCGCCGCCGAGCTCGGCGACGCCCACGCCGCGTTCGAGGCCGACGTCACCGACCCGGCGGCGCTCGAGGCGGCGGCGGCCGGCACCGTCGAGCGCCTCGGCGGCATCGACGCGGTCGTCGCCAACGCCGGCATCGCCGGCTACGGAACGGTGGCGACGATGGACCCCGAAGCGTTCGCGCGGACGATCGAGGTCAACCTGATGGGCGCCTACCGGACCGTGCGCGCGACGCTCGACGAGATCCGCGCGCGCCGCGGCTACATCCTCGTCGTCGCCTCGCTGAGCTCGTTCGTCCCGATGGCGGGGATGTCGGCCTACAGCGCGAGCAAGGCCGGGGTCGAGGCGTTCGCGAACGCGCTGCGGATGGAGGTCTCCCACCTCGGGGTGGGGGTCGGTACCGCCCACCCCGCCTGGATCGACACCGACCTCGTCCGCGACGCCGACGCCGACCTCGAGGCCTTCGCCGAGAACCGCGCCAGCATGCCCGGCTTCCTCGGGGCGACGATGCCCGTCGAGGAGTGCGCGCGCCAGCTTGCCGACGGGATCGAGCGCCGCTCGGGGCGGATCTGCGTGCCGCGGAGCGCCGTCGTCGCCCACTGGCTTCGAAGCGCGCTCGCCGGCCCGCTCGCGGCGCGGCTGCTGCGCCGGCGCACGGCCGAGGCCGTGCCGAAGCTCGAGGCCGACCTCGCCCGCCTCGGCCGCTCGGTCAGCGAGCGGACCGAGGCAACCGACACGGTGCTCTAGCGCCCGTCGGTATCAGACCTCGAAGAAGGCGCCCTCGGGCCCGAGGTTGACGACCCGGCTCGGGCCGATCCGCGACTCGCTCCCCCAGCTCTCGTGGATGTGTCCGCAGAGGACGAGGGCGGGCTCCGTGCGCTCGATCGCCTCGAGCACAGCCACGCTGCCGAGGTGGCGGCCGTCGCCGGCGACGTCGACGTGGCCGCGGGGGGGCGAGTGGACGAGGAGGACGGCGCCGACGGGGCAGGCCTCGAGGCGGGTCGCCGCCTCGTCCTCGTCGAGGTCGAAGCTCCAGTCCCAGGGCGTGATCGGGATCCCGCCGCCGAGGCCGAATACCTCGACGCCGGCGACCCCCACGCCCTCGCCGTGGAGCACGGTCGCCGCCGCCCAGCCGGCGCAGGCGGCGCGCAGATCCTCCTCGGTCTCGTTGTTGCCGGGGACGGCCAGGACCGGTCGCTCGATCGGCGCCAGCGCGGCGATCGTCTCGGTGAGGCCGCGGTGGACCGAGGCGAAATCGCCTACCGCCGCCACGGCGTCGGCCTCTGCGCTGAGCTCGACCAGCCGCGCGGCGCGGCGGCGGTCGCAGTGGATGTCGCTGAACGCGAGCAGCCTCATTGAACGCGCGATCTTCGCAGGCGCGGAATGTGAGCGAATGCTTGCGTGTGTGACCGCCATCACACACAAATCGCGGTTGGGCTGCCAGCCTGCCCCGTTCGAACACCCCCCGAGGCAGGCGCCGCCGATCGGCGCCCTCGACTGAACGCCAGGGGAGACGACGCACCGCCCGCCGGCTGACGCCGGCCCGCGCGCGGGGGAAGCGGCCCGAAGTGGCCGCGCCGCCCTGCGGGCGCGCACTCGCGCGGGCGAGCACCGATTGGAGGTGGTTCACACGTGTTCGCCCGATCCCGAAAGCTGACCGCGGTCGCCGTCGCTGGAACGCTCGCCGCCGCCGGCGCCGTCCAGGCGGCCGCCGCCCCATCCACCGCCGCGAAGCGCGGCGACGCCCGGACCGCGAAGGTCGCGATCCTCGAGCGCCCGGACGATCGCTTCGACCGCGCGATCGTCGTCGACCGCTACCGCACCGCCTACTCGCGGGCGCGCGACGCCGGCGTCGCGCCGAAGGACAACCTCGCCGAGGGGCAGCGGATGAGCGGCGACCGGCTGCAGCGCGCGATCCCGCACCTGCGCTCGGCCGTCCGCGCGCAGAGCGCGAGCGCGGCGCCGGCGACCGGCGCGGCCGGCGCCTCGGCCCAGTCGCTGGGCGTCTCGGAGTCGATGCTCGCGGCGATCGCGTCCTGCGAGTCCGGCGGGGACCCGACGGCGGTCTCGCCCGACGGCGCCTACCGCGGCAAGTACCAGTTCACCCAGGCCACCTGGGAGTCGGTCGGCGGGACCGGCGACCCGGCGGCGGCGCCCGCCGCGGAGCAGGACATGCGCGCGGCGATGCTCTACTCGCAGGTCGGCGCGAGCGCCTGGCCGGTCTGCGGCCAATGAGAGACCGGGGCCACGCTGTGGCATCCTCGGCCGATGGGTACGTGCGAGGAGCCCGGCCTTCGGGAGCAGGTCCTTTACTACCGCCGCCGGGCGCCCGAGTACGACGAGACCTCGGTCGGATCCAAGGCCCGCGACGCCGAGCGCTTCCGGCGCTGGCTCGAGCGGCTCGAGCCGAGCGGCGACGTGCTCGAGATCGCCTGCGGCACCGGGCTCTGGACCCAGCACCTCGTCCGACGGGTGACGAGCCTCACCGCGCTCGACAGCTCGCCGGAGGTGATCGAGCTGGCGCGCCAGCGGGTGGCAGGCTCCGAGACCAGGTTCGTGGTCGCCGACTTCTTCAGCTGGCGGCCGGAGCGCCGCTACGACTGCGCGTTCTTCGGCTTCTGGCTCTCGCACGTGCCGCCGGAACGGTTCGCGGACTTCTGGCGACGGCTGGCCACCTGCCTCGAGCCCGACGGACGGGCCCTGTTCGTGGACGAGGGGGTCGACCGGGCGCCGCGGGATGCCGATCCCGGCGAGCCGTTCGTCGAGCGCCGCCTGCGCGACGGCAGCACCTACCGGATCGTCAAGGTCTTCCACGAGCCCGACGGCCTGGGCCGTGCGCTCGCCGACGTCGGCTGGACGGCGCAGGTCGAGCCCCTCGAGGACGGCTTCCTCGCGGGGGTTGCGCGGCCGGCGGGTTCCGGGGCGCGCTAGGCGCGGGCGGGGCCGCCGGCGTTGGACGGCTCGGTATCGGGCCCGAGGACGGCGCGGCGGAACGCCTCGCGCTCCTCATCGAACAGAAACCCCCAGAGGTGTCGGCGCTCGAGGCGTGTCCGCCGCTTGGTCTCGAGCACCGATCGCCGCGGGAACTCGCAGATCCGCGCCGCCAGCTCGACCGTGCGCTCGAGCAGCTCGCGATCGGCGCCGGCGACCTCCCGGACGATCCCGAGTCGGAGCGCCTCCGGGGCGTCGACGACCCGCCCGGTCAGGCACAGCTCCTGGGCGATCGTGGCCGGCAGCACCGCCCGCGCGGCGGCGTAACTGGGCGGGATCCCGCGCGGCAGCTCCGGGTAGCCGAAGGTCGCGCGCGGGGCGGCGATCCGCAGGTCGCAGAGCAGGGCAAGCGCGAATCCCCCGGCGAGCGCCGGGCCGTTGATCGCGGCGACGACCGGTCGCGGGCAGTCGCCGACCGCGTCGAACGCAAGCGTGCTCGTCTCCACCAGCCGCCGGCGATGGTCGCGGTCGCCGCCGAACTGGGTGGTGTCCATCCCCGAGCAGAATGCGGAGCCGGCGCCGGTGAGAACGATGCATCCCACCCTGGCGTCGGTGCCGACCTCGTCGAAGGCCCGGCCGAGCTCCTCGCGAAGCTCGATCGAGAGCGCGTTTCGCTTTTCCGGCCGCCGCAGGGTGACGATCGCCACCTCGTCCCTACGCTCGACCGAGAGCACCCCACTCACCACCGCCATCGTATTGCTCGCCGGGCCGGCGTCACCGTCAGGCCGCAAGGCGCCCGTCGCCCTGGCGGTTGTCCCGATTGCCGCTCCGCGGCTTACCGCCACCGTCGCGGAGGCTCGCCGGGTGGAACCGGCGGAGCTGCGCCTCGAGGCAGCGTGGGCAAGAGCATTCGGGAACGGCGAGGCCAGTGCGAGGGCAGATGGTCATCGGCGTCCTCTGTATCGGCACGCTCGTACCAAAGCTAAAGCCACCGGAGGTCGGAATCGCCGTCGCCTCGCGGTGGGACACTGCGAGCGTGGCCGCCGAGGACGATCGCACGGCGCCGGAGCCGCCGGCCGATCTCGCCGCCGCCCCGGAGGTGGAGTCCCCCACCGGCCCGGGGGAGCGCGGCCGGGCGCCGGCGGAGGCGATCTCGCACGCCCGCGTCTGGGCGCCGACGCGGGGCAATCGCCGCCTCGAGGCGCTGCTCGAGCGGGCGAGCGCGGACGAGGAGTTGCGGACGTGGTGGCACATGGCGCAGGTCAACTCCGAGCGCCTCGGCATGTCGGACCACTCGTGGGTGCACGTCCAGGTCGTGCTCAACATCGCTCTGCGACTGCTTCGCCTGCTCACCAGGGGTGGGCTCGAGCCGGCGATGGTCTCCGACCACGCGATGCGTCACCGTGACGCCGAGGTCGTCGTCGCCGCCGGCGCCCTCCTCCACGACGTCGGGATGTCGATCCACCGCGCCGATCACGAGGACTTCAGCCTGTTCCTCGCCGAGCGCAAGCTGCGGGAGCTCCTCGACGGCGCCTACGAGGAGGCCGCACGGGCCGTGATCTCCGCCGAGGTTCTGCACGCGATCATCGGCCACCGCCGCCGCGGCGAGCCCTACACGGTCGAGGCGGGGGTGGTGCGCGTCGCCGACGCGCTCGACATGGCCCACGGCCGCTCCCGGATCCCGGTCTCCTCGGGACGGGTGGGGATTCACTCGATCTCCGCGGCGGCGATCGACTCGATCACGATCGAGCCCGGCAGAGAGCGGGCGGTGCGAGTAGAGATCGCGATGAACAACTCGGCGGGCATCTTCCAGGTCGACGACCTGCTGGCGACCAAGCTCCGCGGCACCCCGCTCGAGGGCCAGGTCGAGGTCGTGGCGATGGTCGAGGGCGAGGCCGAGAAGCGGCTGCTCGGCGAGTTTCGGGTTTGAGCGACGCCGCTGGACGGTGGCTCAGACCCCGGCGCCCTCGCCGCCGCGACCCTCCCCGGACGCGAACCGGGCCGCTCCGCGGACGCCCGCCATCACCGACGCGGCTCCCAGCTCGGCCTCGAGAGCGAGGCCGTCGGCGAGCGCCAGCCCGGCGCCCTCGATCGCCGCGCGGCGGTCGGAGAGCATCGTCACCTGCGGGAAGGCGGCCAGTCCCTCGGCCACCTCGAGGGCGCGCTCGAGATGCTGGCCCGGAGGGACGACCTCGGTCACGAGCCCCCAGGCCAGGGCCTCGGCGACGCCGACCACGCGGCCGGTGAGGATTAGCTCGAGCGCTCGCCCCATGCCCACCACCCGGGGGAGGCGCTGGGTCCCACCGTCGATCAGCGGCACCCCGAAGCGCCGCTCGGTGAAGCCGAGCTTGGCGGTTTCGGCGGCGATCCGCAGGTCGCACCACAGCGCCAGCTCGAAGCCTCCGGCGAGGCACCAGCCCGAGATCGCAGCGATCGTCGGCTTCGTCGGGGTCAGGCGGGTGAACCCGAGCGGGCCGTCCGGGCGCGCGGCGAGCGAGTCGCGGACCGCATCCTCATCGAGCGGGGCGGCGGCGATCGCCTTCAGATCGGCGCCGGCGCAGAACGCCTCCGGACCCTCGCCGATGAGGACGAGCGCCCGCGCATCGGGATCCGCCTCGAAGCTTCGGTAGCCGTCGGCGAGCAGGCCGGCGGTCTCGTCGTCGACGGCGTTCCGCCGCTCCGGGCGGGCGATGGTGAGCAGCGCCGCCGCCCCCCGGCGCTCGTAGGTGACCTTCGGCACGGCTACCGGATCGGCCGGTGCACGCGCTCGAGCTCGCGGCGGAGGCGCTCCTTGCGGCTCTCGAGGCGGATCTGGATCAGCGAGCCGACGATCACGAGGACGGCGAAGAAGACCATTACCCCGAATGCCCAGTACGTGACCTTGCGGTCATCGGTCGGCCCGCCGATCCCAATGCCGTCGGCGGCGAGCGCGGCGGGCGCGGCGGCGAGAAGCAGCGCTACCGCGCCTGCGACGAGGAGCCCAAGCCGTGCCAAGCGTCGACTCACGGGCGAAACTTTACCTTCAGGCCGGCGGCGCGGGAACTGCGGCGGCCCGGCTAGGCGTTGTAGATCACCATCGCGAACCCGAACACCAGGCAGTAGATGGCGAACGGGGTCAGGGTGCGCGTCTTGAAGTAACGAACCAGGAAGGCGACGGTGAACACCGCCGCCAGCGCCGCCGCCACGCAGGCGACCACCGCCTGACCTCGGACGCCGTTGCCGAGCGGGCCGGTTAGGTCGGGGAGCTTGTAGAGGCCTGCCGCGAGGATGATCGGGGTGGCGAGCAGGAACGCGAAGCGTGCCGAATCGGAGTGGTCGAGGCCGCGGGCGAGGCCGGCCCCCATGCAGACGCCGTCGCGGCTGATCCCGGCGACCAGGGCGGACGACTGCGCGACCCCGATCAACCCGGCCTCCCGGTACTCGAGCGTGTCCAGCCTGCGCCCGCCGTCGGCCTTGGCCCCCTCGCGGATCGCCAACTCGCGCACCTCCGAGCGCCGCCGGGCCCACTCGGCGCCGAGCAGGATGACGCCGTTGACCATCAGGAAGATCGAGGCGAGCTCCGGCTTTGCAGTCAGCTCGCGCAACTGGTGCTCGAGCAGGAGACCGAGGATGCCGACCGGGATGCTGGCGGCGATGATCAGCCAGGCGAGGCGCTCCGTCGGCGTCTCGACGCGGCGGGTGGCGAGCGTGTGGAAGAACGCCCGGACGATCGCCACCCAGTCGCGCCAGTAGTAGGCGAGGAGCCCCAGCGCGCTGCCGACGTGGAGCATGACCACGAACGCGAGCCAGAACGATTCGCTTTGCGATTGCGCCTTGACGAGGTTGTCCCATCCGAACAGGCTCGGGAAGAGGACGGTGTGACCGAGGCTCGAGATCGGGAAGAGCTCCGTCACTCCCTGCAACAGGCCGAGGATGATGGCCTGGAAATAGCTGAGCGGCGAGCCGTCCGCCAGTGGCATCGAGAGGTGGATCGCGGTCATCGCTGGCTTCGCGCCGGTCCCTCCGAGCCGCGCGAGCGCGGGAGCTTAGAGGTTGCTCGTCGAGGTGCGCCGCGAGCAAGCCGGGCGCCCGCCGGATGGCGGGCGCCCGTTCACGCGAAGAGGAGGCGCGCGGCCTGGGGCAGGGAGTGAGGCCGCGCGCGCACGAGAGAGGATCTCGTTGAGCGCATTCTCGCCGCCGCGAATCAGGGTCAGGTGAAAATCCCGAGAATGGGGCCGACTTGTAAAAGGGCTGTGAAGGCCGCGGAAGGGCATCGCCCCGTGCCGCTACGATGCCCGCGAGCGGCCGCTGCGCCGCCGTCCCCCACCGATGAGTCCGACCTCCGGGACACCCCGCCTCGCAATCATCGACACCGACTCCGGCTTCCTCCGCGTCCTCGCGCGGCGGCTGACGGGGGCCGGCTGGGAGTACCGGCTGTTCTCCGGACCCGTTCCCGCCGACGAGCTGACGGTGATGAAGCTCAACGCGGTGCTCCTCGACCCGACGACGGTCGAGCCGCTCGGGTGGGAGTTCCTCGAGCGGATCTGCGGGATGCTCCCCGGGGTGGGGATCGTCGTCTGCACGCAGGGGGCGACGGTCGCGCAGCGGGTCCGCGGGCTCCGCCTCGGCGCCGACGACTGGATCAACAAGCCCTGCCACCCCGAGGAGGCGCTCGCCCGCCTCGAGGCGGTCGTGCGCCGCCACCGCCGCGGCGAGCCGAAGCCCGACGTCGGGCCGCTCGTCGCCGGCGAGCTCGAGATCCGCCCCGACCAGTTCGAGGCCTACGTCGCGGCGAAGCCGCTCGGGCTGACGCGTCGCGAGTTCGAGCTCCTGCACACCCTCGCGGACGCGAGCGGCCGGGTGCTCGAGCGCGAGGACATCTACCAGCGCGTATGGGGCTACGCGATGGCCCACGGCGACCGCTCGGTCGACGTCTTCGTCCGCAAGCTTCGCTCGAAGCTCCAGCAGCACTCGCCGCAGTGGCAGTACATCCACACCCACTTCGGGATCGGCTATCGGTTCGAGGCGGAGTCGACCGCTGCCGTGGCGGAGCCGAGCTCCTCGGCGGCGAGCGCCGCAGCGCCGGTCCGGCCGGCCTCGGACCTTCCAGCCGAGGCCGACGACACCGCTCCGGCCGTCGCCGTCGCCGGCTCCTGAGCGAAGCGATAGCCGATCCGGGCGTGCGTGTGGATGTAGCCGAGGTCCGGCAGCGCTGCGGCGAGCGTCGAGCGTAGCCGCGCGACGCAGGCGTCGACCGCCCGCGAGCTGATCTCCTCGTCGCCTTCCCAAACGCTCGCGAGCAGCTCCTCGCGGGTGACGACGCGCTCCCCGGCGCTCGCCAGCGCGGCCAGCAGCCCGAGCTCGCGTGGCTTCAACGGCAGCATTGCCCCATCGGCGGTCGCCACGTAGTCGGCCGGACGTACCCGGAGCCGGCCGTCGTCGTAGTCCGGGAGGGGGTCGTTGGCGCCCAGTCCCCGCTGCTGCCTCACGCGCGGCACCCTTCCCGACGCCGAGCCGCGCGAGGTTACCTCCCGGTAAAGAGCCGGTTGCAAATCGGTTGCCCCGCCGTTTCCTCCCAAATTGCGGGCGTTCACCGGCTGTTCACAACCCCGCTACAGATCCATAACAACGCCTCTCGCTCGCCCTGCCAGCCTGGCGGCGTCGGCCTCGCTCGGCCGCTCGACCTGGAATCGATCAGAAGGAGAAAGCTTGTGATCAAGCAGCGTTTGCTCGCGGGCGCCTGCGTCGCCGTGTCCGCCCTGGGGATCGCCGCCTGCGGCTCAAGCAGCAGCGGTGACACCGGCGGCGGTGGCGGTGGCGGCAGCGGTGGCTCGATCCCCGGCGGCACCATCAACGGCGCCGGCTCAACCTTCGTCCAGCCGCTGGTGGAGGAGTGGGGCAAGGCCGTCTCCGACGCCAACGGCCTCACCGTGAACTACACCGGAAACGGCTCCGGCGCCGGCCAGGCGCAGCTCATCAACGGCACCGTCGACTTCGCCGGCTCGGACCCGCCGCTCGAGCCAGCGCAGTTCAAGCAGGTCGAATCGAAGAACGGCACCTCGGCGGTCCAGCTCCCGGTCGCCTTCGGCGCCGTCACCGTCTCCTACAACGTCCCGGACCTGAAGACGGGGCTGAAGCTCGACGGGGCGACGATCGCCGACATCTTCCTCGGCAAGGTGACCAGGTGGAACGACCCGGAGATCGCGAAGCTGAACCCCGGCGTCAAGCTGCCGAGCGACGACATCTCGGTCGTCCACCGCTCCGACGACTCGGGGACGACGAAGCTCTTCACCACCTTCCTCGAGGACTACTCGCCGACCTGGAAGAGCCAGGTTGGGGCCGACTCGACGGTCAAGTGGCCGACGGGAACCGGCGCCAACGGCAACGACGGCGTCGCCGGCGCGATCAAGCAGACCACCGGCTCGGTCGGTTACGTCGAGCTCGCCTACGCGCTCCAGAGCGGGTTCACCACCGCGGCGGTGAAGAACTCCACCGGCAACTACGTGGCCCCCGACCTGAAGTCGACGAGCGCGGCGGCGGCGAACATCAAGCTGCCGTCGAACCTCGGCGTCCTGTCGGTCAACGCGCCGGGCGCGGACTCCTATCCGATCGCCTCGGCGACCCACCTGATGACCTACAAGGACCTCTGCAAGGCCGGGCTCAGCAAGACCGACGCCGAGAACGTGGTCGGCTTCCTCAACTACGCGCTCGGCCCGGGCCAGGCGACGGAGGCGAAGCTCTCCTACGCGAAGGATCCGGCGAACATCCTCGCGCCGACGAAGAAGGCGGTGGCCGGCCTTCGGTGCAACGGAAAGCCGGTTTCCTAGCGCGTGAGCCGCGGGGTCTGAGAGGCGGGGCGTGGAGGCCCATGTAGCGACCACCGGCGGCGGCCGCCCCCTCGTGGGGCGGTCGTCGCTGTCGCGCCTCCCCGACCGGGCGCTGAAGTATGGGCTGACGGCGCTCTCCCTGGGCGTCCTTGCGCTCCTCGCGTTCTTCTTCATCCGGCTCTACGTCGAGGCGAACCCGGCGTTCTCGAAGTTCGGGATCGACTTCGTCTTCGGCAACAACTGGGACGTCGCGAACAACGTCTTCAACGCGCTCCCGCTCGTCGTCGGGACCCTGATCACCTCGGCGCTCGCGCTCTTGATCGGGGTCCCGATCGCGGTCGCCACCGCCGTCTTTCTGGTCGAGCTCTGCCCCGCGAGGGCGAAGACCCCGCTGACGATCATGGTCGACCTGCTGGCGGCGGTGCCGTCGGTCGTCTACGGGCTCTGGGGCTTCTACTTCCTGATCCCGAAGCTGCGGCCGATCGAGCAATGGTTCACCGATACCTTCAGCTTCATCCCGTTCCTCGGTGGCGCCGGGACGATCGCCGGGCCCAACTACTTCATCGCCGGCCTCGTGCTGGCGATCATGATCCTGCCGATCGTCAGCGCGATCAGCCGCGAGGTTCTGACGACCGTCCCGGCGGATCACAAGGAGGCGGCGCTGGCGCTCGGGATGACGAGGTGGGAGATGATCAAGACCGCGATGCTGCCCTACTCCCGCCGCGGCATCGTCGGCGGCTCGATGCTCGGGCTCGGCCGGGCGATCGGGGAGACGATCGCGGTGGTGATTGTGATCGGCGACGCGCCGGTGATCGGCAAGAACGTCTTCGACCAGGGCTACACGCTGGCCTCGGTGATCGCCAATGAGTTCGGCGAGGCCGCGTCGCAGCCGCTCCACCGCGCGGCGCTGATCGGCGCCGGGCTGGTGCTGTTCGTGCTGACGTTCGTCGTCAACGCGATCGCCCGCCTGATCGTCTCGCGATCGGAGCGCGAGGGTGAGGTCAGGCTGACCGAGACGGCCGAACTCGGCGCATGATGGAGGCGGGCACCATCAACCAGGTCCTGCCGCCGATCAGCCCCCGGCGTCGGCGCAAGGACCGGTTCGCGCGCTGGACCCTCGGGGTGGCGGCGATCGTCGCACTCGTGCCGCTCCTCCTCGTCCTCTACTACCTGATCCACAAGGGAATCGGCGCGCTCGGCGGCACCTTCTTCACCACCGATCCCTCGGGCGCCTTCCTCGGCGACCCGGGCGGGGTCAAGAGCGCGATCCTCGGCACGCTCGAGATCGTCGGGATCGCCTCGCTGATCTCGATCCCCGCCGGCCTCGGCATCGCCGTGTACCTCGTCGAGTACGGGAAGAGCGGTCGAATCGCGTCCGTGGTCAGGTTCTTCACCGACGTCATGACCGGGGTGCCGTCGATCATGTTCGGCCTCTTCATCTACATCACGCTGGTCGTGACCAAGGTCGGGGGATCGAGCTTCGCCGCCTGGAAGGCGTCGCTGGCGCTGGCGCTCCTGATGCTCCCGATCGTCAGCCGCTCGTGCGAGGTCGTCCTCTACCAGGTCCCGGACGGGCTCCGCGAGGCGGCGCTCGCCCTCGGCGCGCCGCGGTGGAAGGTGATCGGCAAGGTGGTGATCCCGACCGCGCTCCCGGGGATAGTCACCGGCTCGCTGCTCGCCGTCGCCCGCGGGGCGGGCGAGACGGCCCCGCTGCTGCTGGCGCTGACGATCGCCAGCGGCACGACCCTTGGCGTGAACGGGCCGATGAACGCGCTGCCGCTGACGATCTTCCAGGACCTGAAGCAGCCGCGACCCGAGCTCGTCGACGTCGCCTGGGGGGCGGCGCTCACCCTGGTGCTGATGGTCCTGGTGCTGAGCCTGATCGCGCGCGTGATCCAGCGAAGGAGCAGCCTCTGATGCTCAAAGGAGCCGCATAGGATGGAAGCGAAGCCGATGACCGAGCCCACGAACCCAGCCGACACGACAGTCCGCCAGCCGACCGGCGCGCAGGACCCGCGCTCGACCCCGGAGGGCGAGCCGACCTCGCGCGCGCGGGACGCGGGGACACACCGGATCACGATCGAAGCGCTCAACGCCTTCTACGGCGACCACCATGCCGTCAAGGACATCAACCTTTCGTTCGAGCCCTCGCGGGTGACGGCGATCATCGGCCCCTCGGGGTGCGGGAAGTCGACGATGGTCCGCTGCGTCAATCGGATGCACGAGGAGATTGCGGGCGCCCGCTCGACGGGCCGGGTGATGCTCGATCGCATCGACCTCCACGCGCCGAGCGTCGACGTGGTCGCCGTTCGCCGCGCGGTCGGGATGGTCTTCCAGAAGCCGAATCCGTTCCCGACGATGTCGATCTTCGACAACGTCGCCGCCGGGCTTCGCTTTACCGGTGCGAGCCGCGGCCAGATCGGCGACCGCGTGCGATCCGCGCTCGCCAGCGCCGGGCTCTGGGACGAGGTCTCGGGACGCCTCAACAAGCCGGGCGCAGGACTCTCCGGCGGTCAGCAGCAGCGGCTCTGCATCGCACGCGCGCTCGCCGTCGACCCCAGCGTGCTCCTGATGGACGAGCCGTGCTCGGCGCTCGATCCAGTGGCGACGCTGAAGATCGAGGAGCTGATCGCCGAGCTCAAGGATCGGGTGACGATCGCGATCGTCACCCACAACATGCAGCAGGCCGCGCGGGTCGCCGACACCACCGCGTTCATGCTGAGCGGCGATCTGGTCGAGGTCGGCGACACCGACAAGATGTTCACCAACCCCGACGACGAGCGGACCGAGCAGTATGTGACCGGGAAGTTCGGCTGATGGAGACCCGCCACGACTACCGCGACGAGCTGCGACGGCTCGAGGAGCGGGCCCTGGATGGGCTCAACCTGGTCACCGTCTCGCTCGACCGCACGGTCGAGGCCGTCGAGCACTCCGACGTCGAGCTCGCCGAGCTGGTGATCGCCGACGACGACGTCATCGACGGCCGCTACCTCGAGGTCCACCAGGCGATCCTCACCCTGCTCGCTACGCAGGCCCCAGTGGCCAGCGACCTGCGCCTCATCGCCGCCCTTCTGCACGTGATGAAGATGATCGAGCGGATGGGGGATCAGTGCGTGAACATCGCCAAGGTGATCCCGCTCGGCGGCCACAACCCGCCATCGGACGAGGGGATGATCCGCAACCTGGTGACGATGGGCAAGCAGGTGCGGGCGATGATCTCGCAGGCCCGCCAGGCATTCGCCGACCGCGACACCGACCTCGCCCGCGACCTCGTCCGCCAGGATGATGTGGTCGACAACCTCAACAAGCGCTGCTTCGCGCTGGCGTTGGAGATCGGCGACGACGCCGACCGGCGCGAGTGGGCGATGACGATGATGCTCGTCGCCCGCGCGCTCGAGCGGATCGGCGACAACGCGGTCGACGTCGGCGAGCAGGTCGCGTTCCTGGTCACCGGGCTGTTCCGGGAGTTCGAGGACGCCTCGCACCCCGAGGATCGCCCGAGCGCGACGGTCGCCGAGTAGCTTCGCTTCACGGCCAGCCCTCATCCGGGCGGTCTGCGAACATCGGGCGCATGTTGTGCGCGGCGATCGATATCGGCTCGAACACCACCAGGGTGCTGGTCGCCGAGCCCGACGGCGGGCAGCTCCGCAAGGTCATGGAGCAGCGCGCCTACAACCAGATCGGCAAGGCGGCCACCCACGACGGGGCGATCGACGAGGGCAAGCTGCTCGAGGTCGCCGAGGTCGTCGCCACCCAGGTCCGGCTCGCCGAGGAGCTCGGGGCGGAGGCGATCCGGATCGTCGCCACGGCCGCGATCCGCGAGGCCGCGAACCGCTACGAGGCGGTGGGGCTGATCGCCCGCGAGGCCGGGATCGCGGTCGAGGTCCTGAGCGAGCACGACGAGGGGCGCCTTGCCTTCATCGGCGCAACCAAGACGCTCGGACACCCGGTCGCCGGCGAGATCGGCGTCGTCGACGTCGGCGGCGGCTCCTCCGAGGTGGTGCTGGGCAGCATCGCCGATGGGGTCCGCGAGGTGCGCTCGTTCAAGGTCGGCTCCGGCTCGCTTGCCGACGACTTCATCTCCAACGACCCGCCGTCGGCGTCGGAGATCCGCGCGATCCGCGGCCACATCGGCGACTTCTTCGAGGACGTCGACCTCGACCGCCCCGACCAGGCGGTGGCGGTCGGCGGCAGCGCGACGTCGCTGCGGACGTTGGTCGGCGCCGTTCTCGAGTACGAGACGCTCGAGCGGGCGATCCGGGTCCTCGCCGGCGCCCCGGTCGCCGACGTCGCGAAGCGCTTCGAGCTCGACCAGCGCCGGGTACGGATCCTGCCGACCGGCGTCCTGCTCCTCGAGAAGCTCTCCGAGCTTCTCGGCCAGCCGCTCCAGATCGGCAAGGGCGGGCTCCGCGAGGGGGTCATCCTCGACCTCCTCAACGGCGCCGCCAACGGGACGCCGGCGAAGGTCGCGGCGTAGCTCCCTGGGCGCCTTCCCTAATTGGTAACTCCGGATTAGGCTAAGGCGCCGTGGCCAAGCCGCGGGCGATCGATGGGCTCGAGGCCGCGCAGCCTTACGCGCGGGCGGCGGCGAGGATCGTCGACGTGCGCGCCGCCGAGATGGCCGAGCACTCCGAGGGTGTCCTCGACATCGGCGACATCGAGCGCGTCCACGACATGCGGGTGGCGACGAGACGTCTGCGGGCCGCGCTCGAGATCTTCGAGCCGTGCTTTCCGAAGCGGCTCTTCAAGCCGGCCCTGAAGGACGTCAAGCGGCTCGCCGACGCCCTCGGCGAGCGCCGCGATCGCGACGTGGCGATCGACGCCCTCGAACGGTTCCGGGCGACGATGCCGGCGGCCGACCGGACCGGGATCGGAAGTCTCGTCGCTGAGCTCCGGCGCGAGCAGGCCGAGGCGAACGAGGCGCTCGCAGCGTTCGTCGAGCCCGACCGTCTGGCGGCGCTCGGCGACCGGCTGCGGGAGCTGGTGGGGGAGGTTGGCGGATGAAGGCGAGGAAGGTGAAGAAGCTCGACGCGGCGACCTCGCTGGCGGAGAACGCCGCGCGAATCGTGCTCGTCCGCCTCGACGAGCTGCGCTCGTTCGCGCCGGCGGCGCTCGAGCCAGATCGCGCGCGCGAGCAGCACGACATGCGGATCGCGGCGAAGCGGCTGCGCTACATCCTCGAGACCACCGAGTTCTGTTTCGGCCGGCCGGCGGCCGAGGCCCGCCGCCGTGCCCGCGACGTCCAGGACGTCCTCGGCGAGCTCCACGACTGCGAGGTGATGCTGCCGCGGGTGGACGAGCACGTCGCCGGCCTCCGCCGCGGCGACGCGCGGGCGGTCCAAGTCCGCGCCCGCGAGGCGGCCGATCTCGATCCGGAGCTCGCCGCCCGCGCCCCGAGCCGCACCGCTTACCGAGGGCTCGAGGTGCTGGCCGTCTACCTCGAGGCCCGGCGCGCGGTGCTCCACGATCGCTTCCGGGCGCTGTGGACGGAGCAGGAGCGCGCCGGCACCTGGGAGC
>JBKPNB010000309.1:0-3177 GCA_046732395.1 Actinomycetota bacterium
GGCGACGCTCGCCCGCGACGCGGTCCACCTCGTCTCGGGCCCGTTCGCCACCCGCGTTCGGGAGTGCGCGCGGCCCGACTGCGCGCTGCTCTTCGTCGACACGTCGCGGCCGGGGCGGCGGCGCTGGTGCTCGATGGAAGGCTGCGGGAACCGGACCAAGACCTCCGCCTATCGGCGCCGCCTCGCGGAGACCGGGAACGGGGGGCGGTAGTGGCGTATCGCCGCCTCTCCGCCGCCGACGCCTTCTGGCGCCCCTCGAACCAGATGGGAGTGCCGAACACGAACCTCGCCGCCCAGCTCTCGGCTGCAACGCTCGGCGCGCGCCTTTGGCGACTTGCCCCGGGCCAGGCGTCGACCAGGCACCGCCACCTCGCCCAGGAGGAGGTCTATGTGCTCCTCGAGGGGACGGGCAGGATCCGAGTCGACGGCGACCTCCTCACCCTCGGGCAGCTCGACTCCGTCCTCGTCGAGCCGGATTCGGTCCGCCAGCTCTTCAACGACACCGAGGGCGACCAGCTCTGGCTCGTGGTTGGGGCTCCTCCGGAGCCGGCGAACACGCTCGAGATGACTGCGCAGACCCTTCGCCGTCTCTACCCTGACGGGCCGAAGGCGCTGCCGCCGGAGCTCGCGGCGGTCCAGCCCGACCCTCAGTAGCGCCGCGGGCCGCCCGAGATCGCGCGGATCAGCAGCACCAGCAGCACCGAGCCGCCGATCGCGATCAGCCAGGTGCCGAGGTCGAAGAAGTGGCCGAGCTTGCCGATCCCGAGCGCGGTGGCGATGAACCCGCCGATCAGCGCGCCGAGGATCCCGATCGCCGTGGTCCCGATGCAGCCGCCGGGCTCGTTGCGCCCGGGCACCAGCGCCCGGGCGATCGCCCCGGCGAACAGCCCGAGCAGGAGCCAGGCGATGATGCCCACGCGGGCAGCCTAGTCAGCACGCGCGGCGCTCGGGCCGCGGGTCAGGGTCAGCAGCACCAGCGCCAGCACCGCCGACAGGCCGAGGCTGATGTCGCTGGCGGCGTGATCGCCCGCCGGCAGCCGGTGGTCGTTCGCCAGGTGGTAGACGAAGTGCGGCACCTCGTACGCGAGGTAGCCCACCAGGGCGGCCTGGACGAGCCGGCGATCGAGCCACAGCGCGGCGAGGACCAGGACCACCCCGAGCGCCAGGAAGGCGGCGCCGACGTCGGTCGCGAGGTGGGAGTTGTAGGCGCCGTAGGCGGGGAGCCAGTGGTGTCCACCGCCGGGGAACGTGTCGAACCAGCCCCGCGGCGACACGAGCGCCCAGATGCCGATCGCGAGCTGCGGCAGGGCGAGGATCACGAGCCCCACCCGCAGGATGCCGGGCATTCGGACCGATGGCCTTCGCTCCGGGGCCGACGTCGTCGCCGCGCCTGCTTCCATCACGCCCTCCCGGGATTCGGTTACGGACCAAACCCTACGGCCCGAAGATAGTCTGGCCGCCCGATGCCCAGGCTCTCCGAGCTCTTCCTGCCGACGCTCCGCGACGATCCCGCCGACGCGGAGGCGCTCTCGCACCGCCTGATGATCCGCGCCGGGCTGATCCGCCAGGTAGGGGCCGGGCTCTGGACTTGGCTGCCGGCCGGCTTTCGGGTGATCCGGAAGGTCGAGGCCATCGTGCGAGAGGAGATGGAGGCGATCGGCGGCCAGGAGATGCTGATGCCGGTGCTCCAACCGGCCGGCCTTTGGCGGACGAGCGGCCGCTACGACATCGACGAGCTCTTCAAGCTTCGGGATCGCCGGGATGCGGAGCTCGTGCTCGCGCTCAGCAGTGAGGAGGTCGTCACCTATCACGTCGCGCCGGAGGTCCGCTCGTACCGGGAGCTGCCGAAGATCCTCTTCCACATCCAGACCAAGGAGCGCGACGAGCCCCGACCTCGCGCGGGCGTCCTTCGCACTCGCGAGTTCACGATGAAGGACTCGTACAGCTTCGATCGGGATGAGGAGGGGCTCGATCGAAGCTACGAGAAGCACATCGCGGCCTACGACCGGATCTGCGACCGCTGCGGTCTGCGCTGGTACCGCGTCGAGTCGGACGTCGGGATGATGGGCGGCTACGGCGCGCACGAGTACATGGCGCCGTGCGCGGCGGGGGAGAACGAGGTCGCGCTCGCGCCGGGGTACGCCGCCAACGTCGAGGTGGCGAGCGCTGCCCCCCAGCCGGTCGAGCTGCCGCCGGCGCTCGACGAGCCGCGCGAGGTGCCGACCCCGGCCCTGACAACCGTCGATCAGGTTTCGCGGGCGCTCGGCGTCGCCCCGGGCGCTGCCCTGAAGGCCATTCCGGTGATCGTCGAGGGCCGCGGCATGGTCCTCGCCCTGGTGCGCGGCGATCATCGGCTGAACGAGTTCAAGCTCCGGAACGCGATTGGCGCGGACTTCCGCCAGGCCCGCGCCGAGGAAATCGAGGCCGAGCTCGGCCCTCCCGGGTTCATCGGCCCGGTGGGCGCGAGGATGGACGTGCTGAAGGATGCCGCGATCGAAGGCGAGGGCTACTTCGCCGGCGCGAACAAGCGCGATGCGCACCTCATCGGAGTCGCGCCGGGTCGGGACTTCTCCTTCGAGGAGGTCGACATCCGCTCCGTCGAGGCCGGGGATCTCGCGCCGGGCGGGCAGTCGATCGAGATCGAGCGAGCGATCGAGGTCGGCAACATCTTCAAGCTCGGCACTCGCTATTCGGAGCCGCTCGGGGCCAACTATCTCGACCCCGACGGCCGCGAGCGGCCGATCGTGATGGGGTGCTACGGGATCGGACCGGCGCGGATCGCGGCGGCTGCTATCGAGCAGGGCGCCGACGAGCGGGGGATCGTCTGGCCCGCCGCGATCGCCCCCTGGCAGATCCACCTGGTCAGCCTCGGGCGCCCCGGCGACGAGGTTACGCAGGCCGCGGAGGGGCTCTATCGCGAGCTCACCGACGGCGGGGTGGAGGTGGCCTTCGACGATCGCGAGGCGGGGCCAGGGGAGAAGCTCACCGACGCCGAGCTCCTCGGCTGCCCGCTGCGGATCACGGTCGGGCGCCGGGCCCTGGCCGAGGGAGCGGTCGAGACCCAGGTTCGGGCGAGCGGCGCGGAGGGGCGGCTGCCGGTCGCCGAGGCGGCCGCGGCGGCGCCTGGGCTGATCGCCGGGCTCGACTGAGGCGCGGGGGTGGCGAGCAAGGTGGGCC
>JBKPNB010000310.1:0-4600 GCA_046732395.1 Actinomycetota bacterium
GGCAAGCGCGCCGCCAGGGGGAAGCCGTCCGGCGCGACCCAGGCGAGCACCGCCGTGCGGTGGCGGGCGCCGAGCTCTTCGATCCGTGCGTCCCAGGCGAGCGCGCCGCCGGCGGCCTCGGCGTGGGGCTCGCGCGGCTCCTCGCTGTGTCCCGAGCGCACCTCCTCGAGGTGGGCGCCGTAGATCTGCGGCGGCGAGGCGACGTCGCCGCTGGGCCAGACGAAGACCCGCTCCGGCCGCACCTTGATGTAGATACGGTCGAAGTACCACGTGAAGAGCCCCTCGAGCCAACGCGGAGGGAGCATGTCCTTCGCCCCCGGCAGTTTCGCGAGCGACTCGCGCCGGTAGCGCTCGCGGTTCGCGGCGAGGTCGGAGTCGTCGACGTCCGCCGTGCCCTGTACCAGCGCCTGGACGCCGCTCTCGATCCCCGACCCGGTGGGATCGCTGAACAGCAGCGCGACGTGAGGGTTGCGGCGGGCGTCGTCCGCCTTCTTCGGGTAGCCGATCCCGGTCGTGACGTCGATCGTCTCGTCGCCGTGCGAGTAGTACGGCGTCACCGGCCACACGATCGGCTGCTGACGCGCGTCGATCGTCGCGTACTCGCAGGTGATGAACCGGTCGAACGCCTCGCGCGCCTCTTGCGGAAGGCTGCTGGTCACGGGTGGAACGTTAGTAATCAGGGTCGCCCGGGAGCAGGATGCGGAACTGCTCGCGCGTCCCGACCACTCGCGGAAGGATCGGCTCGACCCCCCGCCCGCGGGCGGCGGCGACCGCATCCTCGGCGCTTTGGAAGGCGGCGAGCTCCTCGAGGTGCTTGATCGTCGGAAAGGCGAGTTCGAACCCCCCATCGCGGCCCTGGGCGAGGGCGGCGGCCGGCTCGATCCAGGCGGCCTCGACCACCTCGGATCCGTCGGGCTCCGGGCTCGCGTGCGGCGGTGCGAGCGCGAGGTAGAAGCGGGTGTCGAACCTGACCGGCACCGCCTCCGGCGTGATCCAGCGCGACCACGGCCAGAGCGCCGCCTCCGAGTCGAGCTCGACGCCGGCCTCCTCGGCGAGCTCGCGGCGGACGCAGCGCCGGTGGGCCGCCTCGTCGGCGTCCCCTTCGCCGGCTGCCGGCGCCCGATCCTCGTCACTGACGCCGCCGCCGGGGAAGACCCAGACGCCGGGCATGAAGCGGGCGCCCGGATTGCGGCGGACCATCAACGCCTCGAGCCCGCCGGCGCCGTGCCGAGGACCGTGCCGGAGGAGAATCAACGTGGCCGCGGGTCGAGGCTCCGGTGGTGGCATCGATCGCACCATATAGCGGGCGAAATAGATCCAGCCGTGGGCAGGCGGAGCAGCTGCGCGATCGTCACGGCCATCGTCTTCCTCGCCTCCCTTCTCCTCACAACATCCGCCACGGCGAAGCCCGCCCGCTTCCGGGTCGGCGCCGCCAGCGCCAGCTTCACGCCGCCCCGTGCCGGCAAGCTCGCCGACGATCCCTCCGACTGCGCCACCGGAGCTCAGCGCGCCCAGTACTCCGGTGTCCGCAGGTTCGCCTTCGAGGAGCCCTACGCGGACCAGCAGGGCTCCGGCCACTACGACCTCGGCGACCCCTACCTCGACTGCAACACGAACGGCCGCTGGGACGGCAACTACCTCGGCGGCGGCGCCGACAGCCCCCGCTTCTACGACCACGTCGCCGACCCGGTCGGGGCCCGGGCGATGGTGGTGGGAAACGGGAGCCGGCGGATCGCCGTCGAGGTCCTCGACAATGAGGGCGCGTTCAACGTCTACCTGCATCGGATCCGGGCTCGAGTCGCCGCCGACGGCTACCACCTCGGAGGCATCTTCATCTCCTCCACCCACGACGAGTCCGCCCCTGACACGATCGGGGTCTCGGGGCCGACGGACCCCACCACCTCGGTGCCCGCCTCGAGCGTCAACGGCTACTTTGCCGACTACATGGTCCGCCGCGCGGCGCTCGCGATCGAGCGCGCCTACCGCCGATTGCGCCCGGCCCGGATCGACTATGCCGAGGCGCGCGAGCCAGCCAACCTGCGCCAGTGCTGGTCTTCCTAACCGTTTGTCGACGACCAGCTGATGCCGACGCTGCGCGCCGTCGACGGCCGCGGTCGCACGATCGTCACCCTCGCCGACGTCGGCCAGCACGCCGAATCGCTGGGCTTCAACCCGAATCCCGTCCAACGACGGTGGATCAGCGCCGACTGGGTCCATTTCTTCCGCGAGCGCCTCGAGCGGCGCTTCGGCGGCGTCGCGATCGAGATGGCGGGGTCGGTGGGCAGCGTCGAGACCCCGCAGGTCTTCGACCGGGCGATCTCGCGGGTGCCCCAGCGCTTCGTCGACGCCGACCATCCGGCCGGCTGCCGCACCACCTTCGACGCGCCGGCCGGCGCCGCCACGGTCCCGCTCGGCTACCACCGCGAGACGCGCACACTCGGCCAGGATCTCGCCGACGCGGTCGGTCGCGCCCTCGCCCGCCACGGCAGCGCCTCACGCTCGAATCGGATCTGGGGCTCCCGCCGGAGCGTGTGCATCTCGCTCGACAACGCCCAGTTCCTGCTCGGCGCGGCGATCGGCATCTTCGCCGAGCGCCCCGGCTACAGCGACGACTGCACCGTCTCCACGCCGCCGGCGCCGAACGGCACGACCTCCGGCGACGAGCTCCGCAGCGACGTCGCGGCATTCCGAATCGGCGCCGGCGAGTTCGCCTCGGTCCCGGGCGAGGTGTTCCCGTTCACCTATCTGCGTGGGCCGCTCGGCCCCGGCGACATGCCCCGCCCGGGCCCGGGCATGCCGCCGTGGCTCTTTCCGCACATGCACGCGCCCTACCGCTTCATCGACGGCCTCGCCGAGGACATGACCGGCTACCTGTTCCCGCGTGGCAACGCGGTCGGGGTGCCGAGCATCTCCGATCTGGACCCCGAGGACACCGACCGCTTCGGGTGCGCCCACTCCGACGACGCGGAGGCGGCGAGCGCCGCTACGGCCGGGGTTGCCGGCAAGGCGCTCGTCCACCTGCTCGACGGGCAGGGCGGTCGGCCCGAGCGGACCGTCCGTGGCCGCTACGTGCTGCCCGACGGCACCCGCTCGCGCGGCGCGCTCGGCGAGCCGGTCATCAAATGCGACGTCGACCGCCGCTTTCACTTCGACGGGCGCGCGGACGGGGTCTGGCGCCCGAGCGCCGGGAGGGTTCGGCCGGCGGCGTGGATGTCCCTGTCCGGGCGCCGCCAGGAGCGCCCCGACCGCGACACACGCGGTTACTTCACCGCAGGCGGCAAGCGGGTATGGCTCGACACCTTCGCCCCGCTCCTGGGCGCGCCGTAAGGCTGCTTCCAAGCTGCCTGCGTTCGTTAGGCTCCGCCGCGATGTCGATCGAAACCGAGACCAAGCAGCTCTGGGTGTGCTCCTCGTGCGGGTTCATCTACGACCCCGACGAGGGCGACCCCGATGGCGGGATCGCTCCGGGAACTCCGTTCGAACAGATCCCGGACGACTGGTTCTGCCCGGTCTGCGGCGCGCGCAAGGCCGACTTCGAGCCGTTCGAGGGCTAGCTGGCCGCGGGCCCCTAGATCCCGTGCTCCTCGAGGGCGCGCTCGCGGCGCCAGCGGGTGAGCGCGCGCGCGGATAGCCAGGCGAGCGCGGCGAGCAACGCGAGCGGGCCGAGCACCGCAAGGCCGATCAGGAGGACGCCGGCGGCGACGGTGAGGATCCGCCCGGCGTCGTGGAGCGCAGAGCCAACCCCGAAGCCGCCGCCGCCCGCCCCCTCTCCGCGAGCGACGACGGATACCTGGACCGGGACCATCGACACCCGCTCGCGAAGCTGATCGAGCTGCCCTTGGACGCGGCCGAGCTGGTGGCCGACGACCGCGAGGCGGTGCTTGAGGGCATGGACGGCGGCCGTCGTGGTGGCGCCCGCGAGCTGCTTGATGAGCGCGTCGCGCTCGGAGAGGAGATCGCCGATCCGCTGGCGGGCGGAGTTGAAGCGGCCGGTGATGTCCTGGCTGCCCTCGCTCCGCGACACGACCAGCCCGAGCGAGGAGAGGTCGTCGAGGGCGGGCTCGAGCTTCGAGCTCGGGATCCGGAGCTTGAACTCGGCCCCGAGTGAGGGATTGACCGGGATCACGTCTGGTGCGGGCACCGGCCCCGGCTGCGGGTT
The DNA here is from genome assembly GCA_046732395.1 of Actinomycetota bacterium. Lineage (GTDB taxonomy): Bacteria > Actinomycetota > Thermoleophilia > Solirubrobacterales > 70-9 > JAWVFM01. The sequence continues at coordinate 4,160 of JBKPNB010000310.1, forward strand.
CGGCGAGCCCTTGCCGCTGGTGATCTGCGAGGAGATCACGAGCCCGTTCCAGCGCCGGGTGACCTGGGTGACGCCGTCGGCGACCGCGCGGACCTTGTCCGGATCGGTGGAGAGGGTGAGGTTGGCGCTGCGGCTGACCCGGCGGGGCTCGAGGGTCCCGGCGTCCTCGGGGGCCCCGGCGTTGGGGAGGCTGAGAGTGGACTCGGCCGGCGCTCCCCGAGGCTTCGCGGCAACCTCCGGGCCTCCGGCGCCCGCCGGCCCGCGGCTCGCCGGCCCGGCGCTCGGCGCGCTCGAAACGCCCGAGCTGCTGCTGCCGCCACCACCACTGAAGCCGCCGATCGCCGTGATCGCGACGCCTACCACCACGAGCAGCGTCGCCACCGCGGCGGCGGGCGCGATCAGCCGCCGCGGCGGGATCGCCCGCAGGCGATCGAGGAGGCC
>JBKPNB010000311.1:0-13757 GCA_046732395.1 Actinomycetota bacterium
GTCTTGCGTCCCACGTTGTCGGGGTGGACGCCGGGCCCGTCCTTGAGCTCGAACCCCGGGAAGTCGATGTCCTGTACCTCGACCTTGCCCGGCTCGATGTAGGCGACGCCTTGGTTGTCGGCCATATCGGTACCTCCTGGCTAGAACGCCGCGACGCCGGCCTCGGCGACGTCGTGGTCCTGCTCGACGCTGCCGCCGCTGACGCCGACCGCGCCGATCACCTCGCCGCCCGCCTCGAGCGGGATGCCCCCCGCGAAGACGATCAGCCGACCCTGGTTCGAGGCGTGGATGCCGAACAGCGGCTGATTGGGCTGGCAGAGCGGCGCCAGGTCCCTGGTCGACATGTCGAACGCACGCGCCGTGTAGGCCTTGTTCTGCGCGATGTCGATCGACCCGAGCCAGGCCCCGTCCATCCGTGCGAACGCGGCCAGGTTGTTGCCCTCGTCGACCACGGCGATGTTCATCGGAACTCCGATCTCCTCCGCCCGCGCCCGCGCTGCCTCGACGACGGCTTGGGCCGCACTCAGCGTCACACTCTCCGCCACGCTTCCTCCTTCAATCCGTTGCTGGAGCTTCGACACTATCGCCTCTCGGGCTGCCTCGGCCGCGAGGCTCGCTCGCCCCTTTCGGGCCGAAGCCGCAGAGGGTTGAGCGCGGCATCGGCTACCATCGCCGTCGCGAAAATCTAGCCTGCCGAAGACCGCCGGCGGGGCCGCCCGAGGAGGGCGGCGCGGAAGACCGGCGCAGGTGGGGCGGAAGCCGAGCACCTTCCGAGCCCGCCTGCGAGCGGGCTCGAGTGATTTAGAGGGACGGATGGAAAAGGAACAGAAGTCAGCGCTCGTCGAGGAGATCGCCTCCGATCTCTCGGGTACCGACACGATCTTCGCGATCGACTACCGGGGGATCAGCGTCCCCCAGGCGGCCGAGCTCCGTGCCCGACTGGCCGAGGCCGACGCGACCTTCAAGGTGGTCAAGAACCGGCTCGCGAAGCGCGCCGCCGAGCAGGCTGGCGCCGACGGCCTCGAGGGGCTGCTCGAGGGACCGACGGCGCTGACCCTGGTCGACGGTGATGCGGTGCTGGCGGCGAAGGCGATCTCGGCGTTCTCCCGCTCGAACTCCGTTCTCGCCTACAAGGGCGGGATCATGGACGGCAGCCCCCTCGACGCCGACGGCTTCCAGGCCATCGCCCGGCTCCCGGGCGTCGACGTCCTCCGCGGCCAGCTCGTGGGAATGGCCGCGAGCCCGCTGACGGGGCTCGCCCGCGGCCTCGGGGCGCTCGTGTCCGGGCTGGCGGTGGCGCTCGGGCAGCTGCAGGAGAAGGGATTGGTCGGCGGCGAGGAGACCGCCCCGGCCGGTGAGGAGGCTCAGGCGGGGGAAGGGCAGGTGGACGAGGAGGCGGCCGATGAGGAGCCCGCGGCTCCGGACGAACCCAGTGAGTGAACGATTTGGGGGTCCATAGGCCACAAAACCGTTCAATGAGCGATTTCCGCCGCCCCTAACCAGCAGACTGAAGAACGACAAGCGAGGAAGCGAGACATGGCGAAGGTAACTACCGAAGAGTGGATCGAGGAGCTCAAGGGCATCTCGGTGCTCGAGCTCTCCGAGCGGATCAAGGCGCTCGAGGAGGAGTTCGGCGTGTCGGCGACGGCGGTCGCCGCGGCGGCCCCGGCCACGGCCGCGGGCGACGGCGTCGAGGGCGATGGCGCCGGCGAGGAGTCGACCACGGTCGACGTCGTCCTCACCGAGGTCGGCGACAAGAAGATCCAGGTCATCAAGGCCGTCAAGAACGCGACCGGGCTCGGCCTGAAGGAGGCCAAGGCGCTGGTCGACGAGGCCCCGAAGCCGGTCAAGGAGGGCCTGGAGCGCGACGAGGCCGAGCAGCTCAAGGGCGAGCTCGAGGAGGCCGGCGGAACCGTTGAGCTAAAGTAGTTCGCGTCGTTGCGAATCGTGCCTGGCCCAGGCTTGACCTAGGCGTGGGCCGTGTGGTATCTTATGCGGTCGCGCGCCGTTGAGCCTTGCTGCCCGAATCTCTCGCGCGGATTCGCCCATTCGTCCATCTGAGGAGTCGCCCAGTTGGCCAGAGTCGATGCTGCCCCTGTAACCCGGAGGTCCTTTTCCCGCCTCGAAACCCCGATTGAAGTCCCTCATCTGATCGATATCCAGCGCCGCTCCTTCGAGCAGCTCACCGATCCCAAGGCTGGGCTTCTGCGCGAGACGATCAACGACGTCTCCCCGATCGAGGACTACACCGGGAACCTGGCGATCGTCTTCGGGGACTTTCGGTTCGACGAGCCGACCCATTCGATCGCGGAGTGCCGCGAGAAGGACATCACCTTCTCCCGGCCGCTCAACGTCACCGTCGCGTTCCAGAACCGCGATACCGGCGAGATCCGCGAGCAGACGGTCTTCATGGGCGACTTCCCGTGGATGACCGACCGCGGGACCTTCATTATCAACGGCACCGAGCGGGTCGTCGTCACCCAGCTCGTGCGCTCCCCCGGCGCCTATGTGATGGAGCCGAAGGACCGCGAGAAGCAGGTCTTCATCGCCAACCTGATGCCGGCCCGGGGCTCCTGGCTCGAGCTGGAGATCGACAAGAAGGGCCGCGTCTACGCCCGCATCGACCGTAAGCGCAAGCTGCCGGTCACCGTCCTGCTGCGGGCGATGGGCTTCGTCGCCGACGAGGAGATCCTCGCCCTGTTCGACCACTCGGTCTACATCCGCCACACGATCGACGCCGACACCGAGCCGACGAGGACCGAGGAGGGCGCTCTGATCGAGCTGTTCAAGAAGCAGCGCCCGGGCGAGCCGCCGTCGGTCGAGGCCGCCCGCAACCTCCTCGAGCAGCTCTTCTTCGACCCCAAGCGCTACGACCTCACCCGGGTCGGCCGCTACAAGCTGAACGCCCGGCTCGACCTCGACGTCGACCTCGACACCCGGGTCCTGACCAAGGAGGACATCGTCGCCCTGGTCAAGGAGCTGGTCACCGTTCCGCGGCTGCTCGGGGTCCCCGAGGAGATCGATGAGGAGAACCCGATCAAGGACTACGCGGCGGAGGCGGCGAGCTATGCCCGCGACCCGATCCACGAGCACCTCGACGAGTACGAGCACTTCGGCAACCGGCGGCTGCGGACCGTCGGCGAGCTGATCCAGGACGCCTTCCGGGTCGGCCTCTACCGGATGGAGCGGGTTGTCCGCGAGCGCCTGACGACCGAGGACGCCGACGCGATCACCCCGCAGACGATCATCAACATCCGCCCGGTCGTCGCGGCGCTGAAGGAGTTCTTCGGTTCCTCGCAGCTCTCCCAGTTCATGGACCAGACGAACTCGCTGTCCGGCCTCAGGCACCGGCGGAGACTGTCGGCGCTCGGCGCCGGCGGCCTGACCCGCGAGCGGGCGCCGATCGAGGTCCGCGACGTCCACCCGACCCACTACGGCCGGATGTGCCCGATCGAGACGCCGGAGGGCCCGAACATCGGCCTGATCGGCTCGCTCTCCTCCTACGCCCAGATCTCCGAGCACGGGTTCGTCACCACCCCCTACCGGGTCGTCAAGGAAGGCGTCGTCACCGACGAGATCGTCCACCTCGACGCGACCCAAGAGGAGGAGCGGACGATCGCCCAGGCGAACGCCGAGATCGACATCAAGACGCGCAAGCTGAAGGGCCCGCAGGTCCTGTGCCGGACGGTCGACGGCGAGCTCGTCGCGGTCGCCCCGAAGGACGTCGAGCTGATGGACGTCTCGCCGGCCCAGATCTGGTCGGTGACCACGGCGCTGATCCCGTTCCTCGAGCACGACGACGCGAACCGCGCGCTGATGGGTTCGAACATGCAGGCTCAGGCGGTCCCGCTGCTGAAGCCCGAGGCGCCGCTCGTCGGCACCGGGATGGAGCGGCGGGCCGCGATCGATACCGGCGACGTGGTCATCGCCCGCGCCCCGGGCGAGGTCTCCTACGTCGACGCGGACCGGATCGTCGTCAGCCACGCCTCGCGCAAGGACGAGTACGAGCTCGACAAGTTCATGCGCTCGAACCAGGGGACGATCATCCACCAGGCGCCGATCGTCTCGGTCGGCGACCAGGTGACCGAGGGCCAGGTGCTGGCCGACGGCTCCTCTACCTCCGGCGGCGAAATCGCGCTCGGCAAGAACGTCACGGTCGCCTTCATGTCCTGGGAGGGCTACAACTTCGAGGACGCGATCATCATCTCCGAGCGGCTGGTCAAGGACGACGAGCTCACCTCGATCCACATCGAGGAATACGAGATCGACGCCCGCACGACCAAGCTCGGCGACGAGGAGATCACCCGCGACATCCCGAACCGCTCCGAGGAGTCGCTGCGCAACCTCGATGAGCGGGGGATCGTGCGGATCGGCGCCGAGGTCGCCTCCGGCGACCTGCTGGTCGGCAAGGTGACCCCGAAGGGCGAGACCGAGCTGACTGCCGAGGAGAAGCTGATCCGGGCGATCTTCAAGGAGAAGGCGCGCGAGGTCCGCGACACCTCGCTCAAGGTCCCGCACGGTGAGGGCGGGGTCGTCATCGACGTCCTCACCTTCGACCGCGACGCCGGCGACGATCTGCCGCCCGGCGTCAACAGCCTGGTCCGGGTCTACGTCGCGACCAAGCGCAAGATCGCCGAGGGCGACAAGCTCGCCGGCCGCCACGGGAACAAGGGCGTGATCTCGCGGATCGTCCCATCGGAGGACATGCCGTTCCTCGAGGACGGGACGCCGGTCGACGTGATCCTCAACCCGCTCGGGGTCCCGAGCCGGATGAACATCGGCCAGATCCTCGAGACCCACATCGGCTGGGCGGCAGCCAACGGCTGGTACGACGACGGCACCGAGGCCTACAAGGACGCCCAGCGCAACGGCGGCCGCGTCTACGTCGCCACCTCGGTCTTCGACGGCGCCACCGTCGAGGACGTCGACGAGGCGCTCGTGCGCTGGCAGGAGGAGCACGCCGACCGCGGGATCGACCTCGGGATCGACGCCTCGCGGCGTCCCGGCACTCGCGCGTTCGGCACCGCCCGCCTCTACAACGGGCGGACCGGCGAGCCGTATGAGGGCCGGGTCACGGTCGGGAGCATGTACATCCTCAAGCTCCTGCACCTGGTCGACGACAAGATCCACGCACGCTCGACCGGGCCCTACTCGCTCGTCACCCAGCAGCCGCTGGGCGGCAAGGCGCAGTTCGGCGGCCAGCGGTTCGGCGAGATGGAGGTCTGGGCGCTCGAGGCCTACGGCGCCGCCTACACCCTCCAGGAGATGCTGACGGTGAAGTCCGACGACACCGTCGGGCGGGTCAAGGCCTACGAGTCGATCGTCAAGTCCGAGAACATCGCCGAGCCGTCGATCCCGGAGTCGTTCAAGGTCCTGCTGAAGGAGATCCAGAGCCTCGGGCTGGATGTCAACCTCGTCGCCGACGAGGGCGAGATCGAGCTCGCCGAGGAGGACGACGAGCTGCTGCGGGCCGCCGAGGAGCTGGGGATCGACCTCTCCGGCGTCCGCGCCGACGGCGGCGGCGACGGCGCGGCCGACGAGCAGGAGGAGCAGACGGTGGCCGAGGGCGACGGCGGCTCGACCGACGGCGCCGGCGCGGAAGAAGCAGAGGAAGCGAAGGTAGAGGACTAAGTAGTGGACATCAACAACTTCGACGCAATCGAGATCGGGCTCGCCTCCTCGAAGAAGATCCGGAGCTGGAGCTCCGGCGAGGTGACGAAGCCGGAGACGATCAACTACCGGACGCTGAAGCCCGAGAAGGACGGGCTCTTCTGCGAGCGCATCTTCGGTCCGACCAAGGACTGGGAGTGCTACTGCGGCAAGTACAAGAGGGTCCGCTACAAGGGGATCGTCTGCGAGCGCTGCGGTGTCGAGGTCACCCGCTCGAAGGTGCGCCGGGAGCGGATGGGTCACGTCGACCTCGCGGCGCCGGTCTCGCACATCTGGTTCTTCAAGGGCGTCCCGAGCCGGATCGGCTACCTGATCGACATGGCTCCGAAGGAGCTCGAGAAGGTCCTCTACTTCGCCGCCTCGCTCGTCACCTGGATCGACACCGAGGCCCGCGAGAAGGACCTGCCGAAGCTCGAGAAGGAGGTCAAGAAGATCCTCGACGGCTACGCCGCCGAGCGCGAGCAGCGCACCCTCGAGCTGCGCGAGTCGCTCGACCGGCGCGTCGCCTGGCTCGAGGGCGAGGGGTCGACCGGCAGCTTCTCGGACGACGACCACCTCTGGGCGGACGGCCTCGACGTCAACCCCCGCAAGCTCGACGACGCCGAGCGGGCGAAGCTCGTCCGCGAGGTGCGGCGCGGGATCGAGTCGGAGATCGCCGACACCGAGGCCTACCTCGACGACGCGATCGAGCGGATGGAGGAGGTCTGGAAGACCTTCCAGGAGATGAAGGTCAAGGACGTCATCAACGACGAGGCCGTCTTCCGCGAGCTCAAGGACCGGTTCGGCTCCCAGTTCGGCTGGGGCGAGTACTTCCGCGGCGGGATGGGCGCGGAGGCCGTCCGCGACCTGCTCGAGCAGGTCGACCTGGCGGCCGAGTGCGAGGAGCTCGAGCAGGTGATCAACACCTCGAAGGGCCAGAAGCAGGCGCGCGCGGTGAAGCGGCTCAAGGTCGCGTCGGCGTTCCTCAACTCCGACAACCGGCCGGAGTGGATGATCCTCGACTGCGTCCCGGTGATCCCGCCGGAGCTTCGGCCGATGGTCCAGCTCGACGGCGGCCGGTTCGCGACCTCCGACCTCAACGATCTCTACCGGCGGGTGATCAACCGCAACAACCGCCTCAAGCGGCTGCTCGACCTCGGCGCCCCCGAGATCATCGTCAACAACGAGAAGCGGATGCTCCAGGAGGCGGTCGACGCCCTGTTCGACAACGGCCGCCGCGGGCGGCCGGTGACCGGCCCCGGCAATCGGGCGCTGAAGTCGCTGTCGGACATGCTCAAGGGCAAGCAGGGGCGGTTCCGCCAGAACCTGCTCGGCAAGCGCGTCGACTACTCGGGACGGTCGGTGATCGTCTCCGGGCCGAGCCTGCGGCTGCACCAGTGCGGGCTGCCGAAGCTGATGGCCCTCGAGCTCTTCAAGCCGTTCATCATGGCCCGCCTCGTCGAGCGCAAGGCGGTCCAGAACATCAAGGCCGCGAAGAAGATGGTCGACTCGATGATTCCCGAGGTCTGGGACGTCCTCGAGGAGGTCATCCACGAGCATCCGGTGCTGCTGAACCGGGCGCCGACGCTCCACCGCCTGGGGATCCAGGCGTTCGAGCCGGTGCTGGTGGAGGGCAAGGCGATCCAGGTCCACCCGCTCGTCTGCCACGCCTTCAACGCCGACTTCGACGGCGACCAGATGGCGGTCCACGTCCCGCTCTCGGCGGAGGCGCAGGCCGAGGCGCGGATCCTGATGCTGTCGTCCAACAACATCCTCTCCCCGGCCCACGGCTCGCCGCTGGCGACGCCGACGCAGGACATGGTGCTCGGCATCTACTTCCTCACCTACGGGCCGACTGCCGACGAGCTCGCCGCCGAGGATGAGAAGCTCCGCAGGAGCGCCGGCTCAAACGGGGCCGGCAACCCGCACCGGTACCGGACGGCCCAGGAGGCCGAGCTCGCCTACGAGCGCGGGCTGGTCGACCTCCACGACTTCGCCGAGTACCGGCGGGAGGGACACGAGCACTTCCTCACCACCGTCGGCCGGATCATCTTCAACGATCGGGTCGAGCGGGCGCTGGCGGAGGCGCTCGCCGACGAGTTCGACCCCAGCGGCTACGAGTTCGTCAACCACAGCCTGAAGAAGCGCGACGTGAACGACATGGTCTCGAACCTCGTCGAGACCTACGGGGCGCCGGCGATCGCCCGCGCGCTCGACGCGTTCAAGGAGCTCGGCTTCCACTTCGCCACCCAGGCGGGGATCACGATCTCCAAGAACGACATCGTCTCGCCGCCGAACAAGGAGGAGATCCTCGACCGCTACGAGGGCGAGGCACAGGAGATCCAGAGCCAGTACGAGGAGGGCTACATCACCGCCGAGGAGCGGAAGGAATCGGTCACCGATCGCTGGGATCGGGCGACCGAGGAGGTCGCCAAGGCGATGGAGGAGAACCTCCACGAGCTGAACCCGATCTACATGATGGCCAACTCCGGGGCGCGCGGATCGTTCAAGCAGATCCGCCAGCTGGCCGGGATGCGGGGCCTGATGGCGAACCCGAAGGGGGAGATCATCGAGCGCCCGATCAAGGCCAACTTCATGGAGGGCCTGACCGTGCTCGAGTACTTCATCTCGACCCACGGCGCCCGCAAGGGCCTCGCCGACACGGCGCTGCGGACGGCCGACTCCGGCTACCTGACCCGGCGCCTGGTCGACGTCGCACAGGACGTGATCATCCGCTCCGAGGACTGCAAGACCAAGGACTTCATCGAGATGCCGCTGCTGACCGATGAGGGCGAGATCAATGACAACCTGGTCGGGCGGATCGCGGCGAAGAAGTTCGCGACCAAGCGCGGCCGCGAGCTGCTGAAGCGGGGGCAGGAGATCGACGTCCCCGAGCTCGAGGAGATCCGCGAGGCCTACTCCGGCGACGACGGCGTCACGATCCCGGTCCGCTCGGTGCTCAAGTGCGAGCTCGAGTCGGGGGTCTGCCAGGCCTGCTACGGGCGGGCGCTCGCGACCGGCTCGATGGTCGAGCTCGGCGACGCGGTGGGGATCATCGCCGCCCAGTCGATCGGCGAGCCGGGCACGCAGCTGACGATGCGGACCTTCCACACCGGCGGCGTCGCCGGACAGGACATCACCCAGGGCCTGCCCCGCGTGGTCGAGCTCTTCGAGGCGCGCAAGCCGAAGGGGCTGGCGCAGATGGCGGCGGCCGCCGGCCGCGTCGCGGTCGAGGAGACCGAGAAGGCGATCAAGGTGACCGTCACCGACGCCAAGGGCGAGGAGTTCGCCTACACGTTCCCGGCCCGGACCCGGCTACTGGTCAAGCACGGCGACCGGGTCGACGCCGGCACGCAGCTCGCCGAGGGCTCCCTGTACCCGACCGAGCTGCTCGAGATCCGTGGCCGCACCGACACCGAGGTCTACATCGTCCGCGAGGTCCAGCGCGTCTACAAGGCGCAGGGCGTCGACATCAACGACAAGCACGTCGAGCTCATCATCCGCCAGATGATGAAGAAGGTCCGGATCGAGGCCAAGGGCTCGACGACGCTCCTGCCAGGCGCGCTCGAGGATCGCCACCGCCTGAAGCGGATCAACAAGGAGGTCAAGGACGATGGCGGCACGCCGGCGCGGGCCGAGGAGGTGATCCTCGGGATCACCAAGGCGTCGCTGGCGACCGAGTCGTTCCTGTCGGCGGCCTCGTTCCAGGAGACGACGAAGGTGCTCACCGATGCGGCGCTCGAGGCCAAGCGGGACCGCCTGCTCGGGCTCAAGGAGAACGTGATCATCGGGAAGCTGATCCCGGCGGCGACCGGCCTCAAGCACTACCGGACGCTCGAGATCGAGCCGGTCGAGCCGGCCCAGCGCCCCGAGGACGACCTCCTCGACTCCGACGAGCTCGCCGCCGAGCTCGGCCTCTCCGACCAGGGCGAGGCGGCCGAGCTCGAGGGCTTCGGCCCGTCGTTCGCCGAGGAGCTCGAGGAGCTGGCGCAGGAGATCGAGTCGGGAGAGGGCGCGGCGCAGGAGTAGGCGCTGCGCCGCCCGGCCGAGGGCCCGACGGCCCTCGTCCGGCGCCCGGCCCCGGCGCGAAGGCGTAGTTCCCCTCCCCACCTCCGGCGCCCGGCCCCGGCGCGAAGGCGTAGTTCCCCTCCCCACCTCCGGCGCCCGAGCGCGCATCTCGGCACGAAGCCGTAGTGGTTTTGGCTGGGTAGGGCGGCCACGCGCGAGCGTTTGGCCGTCAGATTGGCGGCCATGCCCAGGGTTCGTGCACTTGACCGCGCATACCACGGTGAACGGCACGAACCCCCGGCGTTCGGCGAGCGGGAACGCGCGATTGCTCCGCTCGCGCGGCTGCAGCACGGGGTGGTTGCAAGGCGCCAGCTCGTCGAACTCGGCTTCGGCCCGGACGCCATCGACAGACGCATCGCGCGGGGCCGCCTCCACCTGCTTCACCGCGGCGTCTACGCGGTCGGGCATACGTCGCTGACCCAGCGCGGCCGCTGGATGGCTGCCGTCCTCGCGCTCGGCCCGGAGGCGCTCCTGAGCCATCGCCCCGGTGGAGCGCTCTGGCGGGTGGTCGGCATGCGCGGCCCGATCGAGGTCACCGTGCCCGGCAACGGCGGCAGGCGCCGACATGGACCGATCGTCGTGCACACCTCCAGCTGCCTCCACCCCGCCAACATCGCGGTCCACGACCGCATCCCCGTCACCGCCGTCCCGCGGACCCTCCTCGACCTGGCAACCACGCTCTCCCGCACCCAGCTCTCCCGAGCCTTCGAGGAAGCCGACCGCCTGGGTTTGATCGAGAGGAGCGCGCTGCTGGCGGCGCTCGAGCGAAACGCGGGCCATCAGGGCGCCGGTGCGCTCGCGCGCGTCGCCGAGGACTGGCTCGCGCCGTCGGTCGACGCGAAGACCGAGCTCGAGCGACGCCTCCGGCGTCTGTGCGTCGAGGAGGGCCTACCGGAGCCGGCGATGAACGTCGACGTCTGCGGCTTCGTGGTCGACGCCGTCTGGCCCGCCGCGAGGCTCGTCGTCGAGCTCGACGGCTACGGCTATCACGGTCACCGCGAGGCCTTCGAACGCGACCGCGAGCGCGACGCCGCCCTTCAGCTCGCCGGCTACCGGGTGATCCGGATCACGTGGAGAAGACTCGAGCGAGAGCCTCACCAGGTGGCACGAACACTCCGGGGCCTGCTCCAGGCCGGCGTCGGCCTTCCTACCTGATAACCGTCGTCTATCGCCTGTACACGGCAATCGCGCCGCGGTCCGGCCGGCCGCCTGGTCCGGAGCTTTCGCAGCCGGAGCTGTAGCCGACGACGGCGAGCTTGTCGTGCGGCGCGACCGCGAGCCCGGTGGCGGTGGCGCACGCGTGCCGCCCGGGGAAGCTCATAGTGACCCTGCCCCGCTCGCCGAATCGCCGATCGAGCCTGCCGTGTGCGTCGTAGCGGGCGCGCGCGAATTTGCCGCGACGCGTCCGCCCACCGACCGTGCAGTCGACAATCAGGTTCCTCTTCACCCGGACGATCCCAGCCGCGCTCTGCTGGGCGCCGGCGTTGTGAAATCGCACAACCGCTCGTCCGTCCTTCGAGAACGAGTGATCGAGGTCGCCGCTGCCTCGGATTCGAGCGAGCGCCATGCGTGAAGAGCCGGGTCGAAAGATCGAGCCCGCGATCGCGATTCGTCCGGAAGGAACGACGGCGATGGAGCTCGCCTCGCTCTTCTCCCTGAAAGCGATCGTCCTCAGCCCGTGGCGCCCGGACGATTCATCCGCAGGTAGCTTGCCTGCGGTCGAGGCGAGCCTAACCGGTCGGCCCCGGCCGTCTGTGTGAGCTAGATTCGCTCGGTATCGGTCTCGACGGAGCGTGCGTGTGCGAGCCCCGCCCGCACCGTCGCCGGGGGCGCCACCACCCGGGTCCGACCGCCGGGCGGGCAGTCCGGGAGGGGCAGTGAATCCGGGGCGTGGGGGCCGCGCCGCGGGTCACGCGGCCGCTTCGGCTCCCGGCGCCAGCGCCGGAACCCGTGGCCGCCCTGCTCATCGGCGGGGGCATCGTCGGTCTCGGGCACCGCCCGCGCGGCCCACCAGACGGTGTAGAGCAGAAAGGCGACGGGGATCTTCAGGATCACCGCCAGGAAGAAGATTGGCCAGAAACCGTCCATCGACTCGACTGCGGGCGCGGCCCGAAACCTTTACCCCGCTCAGCGCTGAGTGTATCCCGCCTCGGCCCACCGCAACAGGTCGTCGGTGAGCTCGTCGCTGAGTCCGACGAACGACTTGGTCGCGACCAGCAGTGTCGGCGCCTCGCGCGCCGCCGCCCAGGCCTGACAGGACTCGTCGAGGCAGTCGTCGATCCACGCCAGCGGGCGATCGCCAGCGTAGCGCTCGAGCGCGTCGAGCTTCCAGTGGGCCGTGCCGAAGCGGGCCTGGCCGCCGAAGGTCAGATACGGAAGCTCGGCGGGCAGGCCGAGGATCCGCGGCAGGACCTCGTTTGCTCGATCCTCCCAGCCGCTCGCCCAGATCACCTCGTAGGCGTCGGCGAGCCGGAGGATCCGAGCTCCCACCCCCTCCGGGATGCAGTGAGCGATGCCGTTGACCAGGTGGAACCGCCCCGGTGCCTCGTTCGGCGGCCCCTCGAATCCGAACAGGCTGATGACACCGTCGATGTCGAGGGCGAGTATCGGCCGCTCGTCGCTCATCGCGGCCAATCTAGCCGCAGCGGCCCCGCTAGACTCCTCCGCCCGTGCCGAGCACCAACCAACTGATCCGCAAGGGCCGCCGGCGGCCGCAGAAGAAGGTCACCACGCCCGGGCTCAAGTCCGGGGCCGGCGCGAAGCGCCGCGTCGCCGCGCCGCAGCGCCGCGGCGTCTGCACCCGGGTGGCGACCGTCACCCCGAAGAAGCCGAACTCGGCGCTGCGGAAGATCGCCCGCGTGCGGTTGACGAACGGGATGGAGGTCACCTCCTACATCCCCGGCGAGGGCCACAACCTCCAGGAGCACTCGGTCGTCCTCATCCGCGGCGGTCGCGTCAAAGACCTCCCGGGGGTCCGCTACAAGGTCGTCCGCGGCACCCTCGACGCCGCCGGCGTTTCCGACCGCAAGCAGTCGCGGTCCCTGTACGGGGTCAAGCGCTAACCGCATGCCCCGCCGCGCCCGCGCCCCAATCCGTCCGGTCGAGCCCGACTCCCGCTATCGGAGCCGCCTCGTCCAGCAGGTCGTCAACAAGGTGATGGGGGACGGCAAGAAGTCGCTCGCCGAGCGAATCGTCTACGACGCGCTCGCGATCGTCGGCGAGCGAACCGGCCGCGAGCCGGTCGAGGTCCTGGAGGAGGCGATCAGGGAGCTGACCCCGAACCTCGAGGTCCGATCGCGCCGCGTCGGCGGCGCCACCTATCAGGTCCCGGTCGAGGTCCCGGCCCGCCGCGCCCGCACCCTGGCCGTCCGCTGGCTCGTCCAGTTCGCACGCGCCCGCCGCGAGAAGTCGATGGCCGACCGGCTCGCCCGCGAGATCCTCGATGCCACCCAGCAGCAGGGCGGCGCCTGGAAGCGCAAGGACGACATCTTCCGTATGGCGCAGGCCAACAAGGCCTTCGCCCACTACCGCTGGTAGTCGCGGCGCAGGACGCTGCAAACCTTCGCATCTCGCCGTCCTCGGCCGAAGTCCCTACTCACTCGTGCCCCGCCCGTGCTTGGCGTCGGTGCGGCGCCGCTCCGTGGCCGGGCGCAGGAGCCTGCGCCGCGGGTGGGTGGCGTCGTCGGGCGGCGCCGGCGTCCCGGACCCGATCAGCCAGCGCGGGCGAAGCGAGTTGAGCTGGGTGGGGGTGAGGGTGGCGAGCGCGAGCCCGGATACGGTGAGCCCGAGCGAGCCGAAGAGCTCGAGCCAGAAACCGGCCTGGGGCACCGCCTTGGCCGTCTGAAGCTGGCCGGCGAGGTCGCACGCCGACGAGACGCTGCCGACGTTGTTGGCCGCCGGCAGGTCGATGATCAAGAACAGGAGCAGCGCGAGGGCGCCGGCGACGGCGACCGCCCGCGCGGCCGCCCGCGAGCCGGCGACCACGGCCCCGATCGTCGCCACGCCGCCGAAAACCGCCAGCACGAGCTGCGCGAGATGAT
>JBKPNB010000312.1:0-27413 GCA_046732395.1 Actinomycetota bacterium
GCGGCGAGCCGCGCCGGGAGCCGGGCGCCCTCGCGGCGGCGGGACCGCGGCCGTGGCAGCGCCGCGGAGAGTTGGAATCCGCCCTCGGCCCAGACCAGCGCCGCCGGCAGGACGATGAGCACCCCGGCCAGTGCCACCGCCAGGTCGAGGACGGTGACGATCCCGAAGTCGCGCAGCATCCGGATGTCCGAGACGACGAGCACCGCGAACCCGGCGATCGCGGTGATCCCCGAGGCGATGACGGCGGGTCCGGTGCGAGCGTATGCGCGGCGGAGCGCCTCACCGACCGAGCCGCCGCCGGCGCGTTCCTCGTGGAAGCGGGCGGAGAGGATGACGCTGAACTCGGTGGCGATCGCGATCACCAGCGTCCCCAGGGTCGCGGACAGCGGGTTGAGCGGGATTCCGGTCGCGAACAGCACCAGCGCCGACCAGCCGGTGGCGAAGACGATCGGGATCAGCGGCACCAGCGCCCGCCGCGCCGAGCGGTAGACGGCGAGGAGGACGAGCGCGACCGCGGCGAGCGCCACCAGCACGGCCAGTGGCCGCTGCGCGTTCTGCGCCGAGTTGGCGTCGGCGAACAGGACCGGCAGTCCGACGAGGTGGGCGCTGACACCGGGCGGGGGATCGTTCGCGGTGCCGGACCCCTCGAGGTCGCTGCGGATGTCGTCGTAGAGCCCCTTCTGCTGGTCGAACGGGAGCGCCTTGACCCGGAATTGCAGGACGGTGGTGTCGGGCGCGCCGGGCCGCGGCGGGTGGGCGATGAACGCGCCCGAGAAGTACGGGGGCAGAAGGGCGAGGACGTCGCGAATCTCCGACCGGGTCGGTGTCGGATCCGCACCGAAGAGATCGGGGAGCGCGATCGCGGGGCAGATCTCGGCCCGCGGAGAGCGGCACGAGGGGTAGCGGCCGCCGAAGCCGTGACTGGCGAGGACCCGCCGCTCCAGCCCCGACATCCACTCGACGACGCGGGGATCGGTGATGTCCGGCGCGGTCACCGTCACGTCCACCTCGCCCGATGCTCCTGTCGCGTCCTGGATCTCGTTCACCCCCTGGAGCGCCGGGAGGTTCGGCAGCAGCTGCCGGAAATCCGAGACCAGCCCGATCTGGGTGCCGGCCGCCCAGCCGCCGATCGCCAGCACCGCGCCCACCGCCAGGATCCTCCCCGGGGCCGCAATCGAGGCCGCGAGCGTCCGCCGCCCGAACCGCTGCGCGCCCGCGGCTAGGCGTGCCCATCCCGCGCGAGGTGCGGCCGGGAGGCGCAGCCGCGGAGTCGGGATCGGGCCGCCCGCGGCCCGCGACAGGGAGAGGATCGTCAGCCCCGCGGTCACAGCGAGGGCGAACGCGACCACGACGCCGATCACCAGCAGCACGGCGAAATCGCGGACGAGCGGGATCGGCGACAGCGCCGGCCACAGCAGGACGACGAACCCCGCCGCGGTCGCGACCGCGGCGGTGCCGATCACCGGGCCGCCGGCGCCCGCCGCCTCGATCGCCGCGCGGACCGGGCGCGAGCCCGACGCGACGCTCTCGTCGAAGCGCGCCTGGAGCTGGATCGCGTAGTCGACGGCGAGCCCGATCAGCACCGGGAGGACGGCGATCGCCGCCATCGTCAGCGCGCCGCCGGCGAGCGACAGCGCACCGAACGCGACCGCGGTCGCGCTCAGCGCCAGCGCCAGCGGCAGCAGGCGGAGCGGCGGCCGGAAGACGAGCGCGAGGGTGATCGCCATAACGGCCAGCGCGACGGCGAGGAGGATGAAGCTCTGCGAGGAGAGCTCATCGGCGAGCCCCTCGACCACGACCGGGACGCCGCTGACCACGTAGCTGCCGCCGTGGAGCCGGAAGTGGGGGTCGGCGACCGCCTCCCGGTAGAGCGAGATGGCCCGGTCGCGGTCGGCGGTGCTGAGGCCGGGGCGCATCCGGACGTAGATCAGCGCCGAGTCGGGGCTCGGAAAGAGCGAGGAGAACCGGGCCTTGGGGACGTTGCCGGTGAGCCTGGGATCGAACACCACCGAGCTCACGAACCGCGGGTTCGAGAGGCTCGGCAGCCCGGTCTGGCCGACCCGCGTCGCGAGCTCGCCGAGCGTCCGCTGGAACTGCTGGAGGACGGCGTACCCCGCGATCTTCGCCGCCTGGGCCTGGCCGGCCGTGTTGTAGCCCTGCCGCTTCGCCCGTGCCGCGGCCCGCTTGCCGGCCGCGCGGGCTGCCGCCTCGGCCTGCGCCCGCTGCTGGACGAAGAGCTGGCTGGCGCGGAGCGCGAACTGGTTGAGGAACGTCGCCGGCCCGTAGACGGCGAAGCTCGGGCGAAGGGCCGCGATCCGCGCGCAGGGGCCCGGCGCCGGCTTGCCCTGGAAGATGCGACCGCCCGGGGTCTTGCCCGCGAGACAGCCCTCGAGCGCCAGCAGCCGGTCGCGCTGCGGCGTCAAGAGGAGCCGCCCGAGGTCGTCCTTGACCAGGATCACCGCGGGGTCGTCGCCGAACTGGCGGTGGAACTGCTGGGTGGCCGCGTCGGTAGACGACCCGCGATCGACGAGGGAGTCGATCGAGGCGTCGGGCGCCAGCCGCAGCGACGCGATCGCGCCGATCAGCGTCAACAGGACGGCCGCGACGACCACCTGCGTCGGCCGCTCGACCGCCCAGGCGGCTAGGCGCGCAAATCGTTCACGCACGGATCAAGGGTACGGCGCGCCGCGGGCGGCGGCGCCGGGCTCGGCAGGTGGCAGGTGGCAGGTGGCATGTGGCAGGTGGCAGGTGGAGAGGCAGGTTTCCACCTGCCACCTGCGACCTGCCGCTCAGTCCATCGCCAGCGGGCCCTCGACCTCCGCGTTGAGGAATTGCGAGACGAACTCGTTGTCGGACTGGAACAGCTCCTCCGAGGGGCCGCTCTCGACGATCCGGCCCTTCCACAGCACGGCGAGGAAGTCGGCGATCCGCCGCGCGGTGCCGAGGTCGTGGCTGATCACCATGTAGCAGCCCGCGTTCTCCTCGTGGATCTCGCGGATCAGCTCGCAGAGCAGCGCCGTGCGCACCGGGTCGAGCCCGGAGTCCGGCTCGTCGAAGAAGACGATCGCCGGATCGAGGACCAGCGCGCGGGCGAAGCCGGCCCGCTTGCGCATTCCGCCCGAGAGCTCGTTCGGCATCTTCTGCGTCGCGCCGCCGAGGCCGACCTCGTTGAGCCGCCGGTTGACGATCTCGCCGATCTCGTCCTCCGACTTGTCGGTGTGCTGGCGGAGCGGGAAGGCGGTGTTGTCGTAGACGTTCATCGACCCGAATAGCGCGCCGTCCTGGAACAGCAGGCCGAACTTCTTGCGCATCTCGAACAGCTCGTCGTCGGCCATGCTCGGGACCGACTCGCCATGGACGAGGATGTCGCCGGAGTCCGGGTAGAGCAGGCCGACGATGTGCTTGATCAGCACACTCTTGCCGGTCCCGGACGGCCCGAGGACCATCGAGATCTGGTTGTCGGGAAGTCCGAGGTTGAGGCCGTTCAGGATCCGAGTCCGGCCGAACTGCTTGACCAGGTCGATGATCTCGATCGCGTCCTCGCCGCCGTGGTCGCGCTTCTCGCCGGTGTGCCAGCGGTACGGGTTGGTCTCCGAGCGATCGACGCCCGGGATCACGTAGTCCTTGTTGAGCTGGCCGAGCTCGGGGGCGGGCTCGACGTAGTCCTGCGCGGATCCGTCGGACCGGGGCGCGGGGGGCCCGGCCGTCGCGGTGCGGTCGTCGGCCGTCGCGGGGCGGTCATCGGGGACCTCGGTCGCTTCGTGTTCGCGCGGATCCTCGCGCTCGGTCATCTCAGCCTCCGATTGGTGCTCGGGGATTCGCCCCCCAGAATATGAGGGTTCCCAGCATGCCGATGATGTGCACCAACACGATGTTCAGCACCATCGACTTCGCCGTCGCGGTACCGACCCCGACCGGCCCGCCCGAGGCGGTGTAGCCGTAGTAGCAGCCGACGAGGACGATGACGGTGGCCATCGTCATCCCCTTTATCAAGCTGAATAACAGGTCGGGGGGGTTCTGGAACTCCCAGAAGATCAGGAAGTAGCCGCCGGACGAGACCTCGGCGATCTGCTTGACGACGGCGAGCCAGCTCGCGAAGTAGCCGACGCCGACGCCGAACAGGTACATGAACGGCAGCGTCAGCCAGGCCGCCAGGAGCCGGGTCGCGCAGAGGAAGATCATCGGGTTGACGCCCATCACCTCGAGGGCGTCGATCTCGTCGGAGATCCGCATCGCGCCGATCTCCGCGACGATCCCGGTCCCCACCTTGGCGGCCATCATGTAGCCGAACGCGTACGGGATCACCTCGCGCAGGTCGCACCAGGCGGCGAAGACCCCGGCGTAGGAGGGGGACCCGACCGAGCGGTTGAAGTAGGCGCCCTCGATCCCGCACTGGAGGCCGAGGATGAACGTCAGCCCCCAGATGACGAGCGCCGAGCCGGTGATCAGGAGGCCGGCCTGGCGCAGCGTCTCGCCGAAGAAGGTGAGGACACGGCCGGAGTAGACGAGCCCGAGTACGCGCCCGCAGAAGCGGGCGATCTCGCCGAGCGAGGAGAGCCAATCCCGGGGGACGGCCAGGAAGCCCGGCATCTACGCGAACGCCTCCGCTGGCATGTGGCATGTGGCATGTGGCAGGTGGAGCCGGCGCTCACCGCTCCACCTGCGACCTGCGACATGCCACCTGCCGGTCATCTGATCTGCGAGATCTCGGGGTGGGTGGCCAAAAGGGTCTGGGTGAAGACGTAGTTGAACGCGAACACCCCCAGGAAGGCGATCACGACCGCCTCGTTGACGGCTCTCCCCACCCCCTCGGCCCCGCCTGAGGCGTTCATCCCCTTGTAGCAGCAGACGATCGCGATGATCGCCCCGAACAGCGTGCACTTGACCAGCGACCCCCAGAGGTCGGTGATCGAGGCATTCGCGAACAGGGTGGCGAAGAAGCCGCCGAGCGGCTGGTGATAGGCGATCTCGGCGAAGATGCCGCCGCTGATCCCGAACAGCAGCGCGTAGATGTCCATCAGCCCGGTGATCAGCATCAGCGACAGGAAGCGGGGGACGACGAGGTTCTTGATCGGGTCCACCCCGAGCACCTGGAGGGCGTCGAGCTCCTCGCGGATCTTGCGGGCGCCGAGGTCGGCGGTGATTGCGGTGCCGGCGACCCCGGCGACGACGACGGCAGTGACGAACGGGGCGAACTCGCGGACCGAGGCGAGGATGAAGAAGCCCCCGAGACGGTCGAGCGCCCCGAACAGGGTGAGGAAGTTCGCGGCCTGGAGCCCGGGCGCCCCGAACCCGAAGGCGATCGTCGAGATCATCATCGGGAACCAGCAGAGCTGGAGGGCGAACAGGAACTGGCCGATGAACTCGCCGCCGTAGGGATACGGGGGCCTGACCGTGGCAACGATCGTCTTGCCGGTCAGGATGACCATGTTGCCGACCTGCTCGAACAGGCCCTTGGCGGGAAGGAACGCCCTATCGGCAACGGCTCTGACCATCAGCTCCTCCCGGCACCCGCACCGCGCGCGGGCGTCCCCTGGGACTCGGTAAATGTATTGGATGCCACACCCCGTCGCCACCGACAACCGTGCGTTCGACGGCGTCCGGCGTGCTTCCCGATCGGGCCGCCAGGGCCTGCGTTTGCCCACGATTGCGGGTGCTATGTTGCTCGCGCCTTGGGGGAGAACGGCACACCGCGGCTTCGAGCCCCGGCCACCAAGGCAGGAAGCACGATCGCGTTCCTCACCCTCGCCGCCGGCCTCGCGGCCTGCGGCGGCGGGCAACGCCAGGACGCGAGCGAACCCTCGGGGAAGTTCCCGGTCAAGGTCGCCAAGGCGAGCTTTCCGAGTCGCCAGCGGATCTCCGAGCGCACCGATCTCCTGCTGGCGATCAAGAACGCGGGCCGCAAGCCGCTTCCCGACCTGGCGGTGACGATCTACACCGGCGAGACCAAGGCGGCCGGCTCGTTCAACGTCCGCCTCGATCAGCGCAACCTCGCGAACCCCAGCCAGCCGGTGTGGATCCTCGAGAACAACTATCCGAAGCTGCTCGGCTCGGGGGTGACGCTGGCGAACGTCGACAGGGCGCCGACGGCGGGCGCCGAGGCCGCGCAGACCGACACCTTCCAGTTCGGCCGCGTCAAGCCCGGAGAGACGAAACAGATCGACTGGCGGGTCACCCCCGCCATGGGCGGCACCTACACCGTCCACTACCAGGTGGCCGCCGGCCTCCAGGGGAAGGCGAAGGCGATCACCCCCGACGGTGGGCCGGTCCGGGGGGAGTTCGTGGTCACCATCGCCACGAAGCCCCCGCAGACCTGCGTCTCGCCGAGCGGCAAGATCGTCCAGGGCAAGTGCCAGCTCACCGGCGGCCGAAGCGGCGGATAGCTACCGAGTAGAGTCCGCTCCGGATGGAGGCGACAACCCGGTCCGAGGCCGGATCCGCCGCCGGTGACGGCGCGCCGCCGACGGACGGTCAGACGCTCGAGGTCCGCAAGCCGGTCGACGGCTCGCTGCTGGCCACCGTCCCGATCGACCCGCCCGAGCGGGTCCGCGAAGTGGTCGAGCGGGTTCGGACGGCGCAGCCGGCCTGGGAGGCGCTCGGGATCTCGGGCCGGCGCCGCTGGCTCGCGCGGCTTCGCGACTGGCTGATCGATAACGGCGAGCGGGTCGCCGATGTCATGCAGGCGGAGACCGGGAAGGTCCGGGCCGACGCCGAGCTCGAGGCGCCGGTGATCTGCGATGTCATCAACTTCTACGGGGCGAACGCGGCGCGGTTCCTCGCCGACGAGACCCCGAGCCCGCACCTGCCGATGCTGAAGGTGAAGCGCCTGCGCGTCGTCTACCGGCCCCACCAGGTGGTGGGCAACATCAGCCCCTGGAACTTCCCGCTGATCCTCTCCTTCGACGACACCGTCGCCGCGCTCCAGGCAGGGGCCGCAGTGGTCGTGAAGCCGTCGGAGTTCGCCCCGCTGACGACGATGGAGGTGGTGCGAGCCTGGAAGGAGGAGATTGGCGGTCCCGACGTCCTCGACGTCGTCAACGGTGTCGGCGAGACCGGCGGCGCGCTCGTCGACTCCTGCGACTTCATCCAGTTCACCGGCTCCGAGCGAACCGGGAAGGTGGTGATGAGGCGCGCGGCCGAAACCCTGACCCCGGTCAGCCTCGAGCTGGGCGGCAAGGATCCGATGATCGTCCTGCGCGACGCGAATCTCGAGCGCGCGGTGAACGGTGCGGCCTACGGCGGGCTCGTCAACACCGGGCAGACCTGCCTGTCGATCGAGCGGGTCTACGTCGAGGAGCCGATCTACGACGAGTTCGTCTCGCGCCTCGCCGAGCGGGTGGCGGAGCTTCGCCAGGGCCACGATGCTCGCACGGGCTCGGCCGAAATCGGCGCGATGACCACGCCGGCCCAGCTCGAGAAGGTCGCCGAGCACGTCGAGGACGCACGGGAAAAGGGAGCACGGATCCTCACCGGGGGTCGCCGGATCGACGGCCCCGGAGACTGGTACGAGCCGACCGTGATCGCCGACGCCGATCACTCGATGAAGGTGATGACCGAAGAGACGTTCGGCCCCGTGGTCCCGGTGATGAGGGTCCACGATGCCGAGGAGGCGCTGCGGCTGGCGAACGACTCCCGCTACGGCCTCGGCGGCTCGGTCTTCACCCGCGACTTCCGCCGCGGCGAGGAGGTCGCGCGGCGGATGGAGACGGGCGCCGTCAACGTCGACGACGTCCTCACGAACTACCTCACGCTCGAGGTGCCGATGGGCGGCTGGAAGTCGTCGGGCATCGGGCAGCGCCACGGCGCCAACGGGATCCGCAAGTTCTGCCGCGTGGAGTCGATCCTCTCCCCCCGCTTCCGCCAGCCCGGTGCCGACCCACTCTGGTTCCCGAACTCGCGCCGCAAGCGAGCGATCGCCAACCGACTCTTCCGCTTCGTCAACGCGCGCGGCTGGCGCAACCGGCTCGGGATCTGAAGTACCTGAAGCTCTTCCGCGCGACTGAGCGCTAGCCCGAGACCGGAGTGGGCTTCTCCGCCTCGGCTTCGACCGTGCCGTCGGCGGCCTCGGCCTCCGGCGGCAGCTCGCCGCCGCGCTCGGTGCCCGCGATCAGCTCGTCGCCGATCTTCTCGGCCGGGATGAACCCCGACTTCATCCCGAAGTAGACCGCCTGCGGGTGGTGGGCGACGATCGCCACCGTCGACTGCTCCGGCTCGACCGCGTAGCCGCTCGACAGCGTCATCCCGATCTGCTCGAGCCCGAGCAGCCGCCAGACCTTCTCGTGCTCGGACTGCTCGGGGCAGGCGGGATATCCCCATGAGTAGCGGCGCCCCTGGTCGGGATCGATCCCGAGATCGGCCCGGACCTGGGCGTGGAGCCACTCGGCGAGACCTTCCGCGGCCTGCACCCCGAGCCCGTGCACGTAGAGCTGCTCGGCGAACTCGCCGTCGGACTCCAGCCGCTTGGAGAGCTCGGTGACCCGCGGCCCCACCGTGACCCCCTGCAGCGCGACGACGTCGGGCTCGCCGCTCTCCACCGGGCGGAAGAAGTCGGAGAGGCAAATGCGATCGTGACGGGGCTGGCGGGGGAAGACGAGCCGCTCGAGCTCGCGCTCGCGGTCGGCGGGGTCGTAGACGACGAGCTCGTTGCCGTCGGCGTTGCACGGGAAGTAGCCGAGCCGCGCGCGGGGCTCGAGATAGTCCTGCTCGCGCCACATCCGTTCGAGCCGCGGCGCGAACCCCTCTTCCTCGTCGTCGCCCTCGACGATCCGCCGCCACTCCTCGCCCTTCTTCCCGCGCCCGCCCCAGTGGAGCTTGAAGAGAACGTGGCGGTCGAGGTAGGGGAAGACGTCATCGAGGTCGATCGGTATCTCGTGGACGCCCCAGAACGGCGGCGCCGGGATCGAAACGTCGGTGCGCGCCGCGGAGCGAACCGAGTCGTCGCTGGTCGGCGGCGCATCGTCGATCTCCACCGGCTTCTCCCGGAGCGCTCGCGCCTCGTCGCGGAACTTCGCGACCAGCGCCGTGCGCGCGTCGCCGTCGACCAGCGCGTCCATCGTGTCGAGTCCGGCGAACGCGTCCTTGCAGTAGAAGACGCCCGGCTTGTAGATCTCGTCGGAGTCGGCGCCGTGCACGTAGAGCGCCCGGCGGCCGAAGTCGCGGTTGATCGCGGCGCCGCCGATCAATACCGGGAAGTCGAGGCCGCGCTCGTGGAGCTCGAGCACGCAGGCGGGCATCTGCTTCGAGGTCGAGACGAGCAGCGCCGACAGCCCGATCGCGTCGGCCGAGTGCTCGACGGCGGCGTCGATGATGGTGTCGATCGGAACCTGCTTGCCGAGGTCGACGACCGTGTAGCCGTTGTTGGTGAGGATCGTGTTGACCAGCGACTTGCCGATGTCGTGGACGTCGCCGAACACGGTGGCGATCACCACCCGTCCCTTGCTGTGGCCCTCGATCCGCTCGAGGTAGTTCTCGAGCTGTGCCACCGCCCGCTTCATCACCTCCGCCGACTGGAGGACGAACGGCAGGATCAGCTCGCCGGCTCCGAACTTGTCGCCGACCTCCTTCATCGCCGGCAGCAGCACCTCGTTGAGCGTCGGGACCGCCCCGATCTTTTCCACCGAGCGGTCGATCCAGTCCTCGACGCCCTCCTTGCGGCGGCGCAGGATGTGCCAGTGGAGCGCCTCCTCGGGCTCCATCCCGGCGGTCGGGTCCGCCGCCTCGTCCTCGGACTCCTCGCCCTTCGACTCGAAGTGGGCGATGAAGCGCTCGAGCGCGTCCGCCCGGCGGTTGAAGACGAGGTCGTCGGCGAGCTCGCGCTCTTCTGCCGGGATCTCCGGATAGGGGGAGATGTGGTTGGGGTTGACCATCGCCAGATCGAGCCCGGCCTCGACAGCGTGGTGAAGGAAGACCGAGTTCAGCACCGCCCGCGCCGGCGGCGAGACCCCGAACGAGACGTTCGACACCCCGAGCGAGGTTTTGACCCCCTCGAGCTCCGATTTGATCCGCCGGATCCCCTCGATCGTCTCGACCGCCGATGGCCGCCATTCCTCGTCGCCGGTGGTGAGGGTGAAGGTGAGCGCGTCGAAGATCAGGAGCTCGGGGTCGAGCCCGTGCTCCTCGCAGGCGAGCTCGCGGATCCGCTTCGCGACCTCGAGCTTGCGCTCGGCGGTCTTCGCCATCCCCGTCTCGTCGATCGTCAGCGCGATCAGCGCCGCGCCGTGGGCGCGGGCGAGCGGCACCACCCGGTCGAGCTTCGCGCGGCCGGCCTCGAGGTTGACCGAGTTGACGATCGCCCGGCCGGGGATCTGCTCGAGCGCGGCCTCGATCACCTCCGGCTCGGTGGAGTCGATCTGGATCGGCGCCGGCTGGGTCAGCGAGACCCGCTTCGCGACCTCCCGCATCTGATCGGCCTCGTCCTGGCGCTCGGTGAGCGCGACGCAGAGGTCGAGGACGTGGGCGCCGCCCGCGACCTGGTCCTCGGCGATCCGGACCACCCCGTCGTAGTCGTCGGCGAGGAGCAGCTCCTTGGCCCGCCGCGAGCCCTGCGCGTTGACCCGCTCGCCCACCAGCGTCGGCGCCGGCTCCTGCGCCAGCTCGGTGGCGGTCATCATGCTCGCCACCAGCGGCGGACCGGCCGCCGGGCGCTCGCCGGGGACCCGGCCCCGGACCCGCTCGGCGATCGCCCGGATGTGGTCCGGGGTGGTGCCGCAGCAGCCGCCGACGATCCCGACCCCGTGGCGGTCGACGAACTCGCCGAGCACGCTCGAGATCTGCTCCGGAGTCTCCGGGAAGATCGTCTCCCCGTTCGGCCCCTGGAGCGGCAGGCCGGCGTTCGGGATGCAGTGGACCGGCAGCGGCGAGTTCTCGCCGAGGTAGCGGATCGCGTCGCGCATGTCCTCGGGGCCGGTCGAGCAGTTGAGTCCGATCACCTGGACGTCGAGGGCGGCGAGGGTGGTGAGCACGGCCGCGATGTCGGTGCCGAGGAGCATCTTGCCGCCCTGGGGGAGCAGCGAGACGCTGGTCTGGATCGGGAGCGTCCGCCCGGTCTGCGCGAACGCCTCGCGGGCGCCGAACACCGCCGCCTTCACCTCGAGCAGGTCCTGGGCGGTCTCGATGATGATCAGGTCGGCCCCGCCCTCGACGAGCCCCCGCGCCTGCTCGGCGAAGACGTCGACGAGATCGCGGAAGCCGATCGCGCCGAGGGTCGGGTCGTCCGATGCCGGGAGGTAGCCGGTGGGGCCGATCGAGCCGGCGACGAACCGGTGCTCGCCGGCCGCCCGGCGGGCGATCTCGGCCGCGGTGCGGTTGATCTCGACCGTGACCTCGCCGAGCCCCCACTCGTCGAGCTTCAACCGGCTGCCCTGGAAGGTGTCGGTCTCGAGGACGTCAGCCCCGGCCTCGAGCATCGAGGCGTGAAGACCCTCGATCACGTCGGGCCGGTGGAGCACGAGCGCCTCGTGGCACTTGCCCGGCAGTCCGCCGTAGTCCTCGCTGGCGAGGTCGAACTGCTCGAGGGTCGCGCCCATGCTGCCGTCGAAGACGACGACGCGCTCGCGGACCGCGGCCAGGAAGTCGCGCTCAGCGCTCATTGCGCTCATGAGGGAGGGGATGGTAGGGGGGAAGCGGGCGCCCGAACGCTAGATCCCAGCGCGAGGCGCCCGCCCGGGCATGTCCCGGCGGAGACGGAGGGCGCTGGGGATTCGGCGCTTCATCGTCAACGAGGATAGCGTGGCCTGAAGTGCGGCTACGCCCGGCCGGAGACCGTACCGCCGACCTGCCGCGCTCTCGGCGAGAGGCGGACGGGGGCGGCCGACAGCGCCCGGACCCGCATGTCGGACCACGAGAGCCCCTCGCGCACCAGCGCCGGGATCCCGAGCACGACCGCCGTCGCGATCTCGACCGCCTGGAGGATGACGCCGTAGGCGAGCGCGTCGGAGGCAGAGACCCCGAACCCGGTGGTGAGGACGCTGATCACGGCGAGCTGGAAGACGCCGATGTTCGACGGCGTCGCCGGGACCACCGCGGTGACGTTGACCGCGAACAGGACCGCGGCCGCGGCGCCGATCCCGGCCCGACCCTCGAGCCCGAGGGCGAAGATGAGTCCGTAACAGGCGAGGAGCTGGAGGGCCCAGGCCGAGAGCTGCGCGCCTGCGGCGAGCGAGCCCCGGCGCGGCTCGCGGAACACGCGCAGTCCGTGGCGGACCTTGAGCAGAGCACCGCGAACCGCGCCGGCCGCGCGCGCGAAGCGTCCGCGGCCCGCCTGGCGGACCACCGCCGGCGCGAGCGCGACCGCTACCAGCGCCAGCAGCGGCACGAGGCTGACGATGAACAGCTTCGTCGATCCCGAGTGGAAGAGGTTGGTCGAGGTGACGATGATGACGCCCAGGAGCACCAGCGCCACGATGTTGAGCGCGGTCTGCGAGACGAGCGTCCCGAGCAGGACGGGGAACGTCTCGCGCATCCGCCCCGTGCGGCGGGCGAGGACCATCGCGCGCGCGGGCTCGCCGATGCGGGCGGGGAGCGTAGCCGACATCAGGACGCCGATCATCGTCGCCGAGGTGACGTCGCGGCGCCGGAGCGGTCGGTGCGGCAGCGCCGCCCGGGCGATCTCGAGCCACGACGCGGCCCGCAGGAACATCGAGGCCATCATCAGGCCGAGCGCGATCAGCACCCACTTGAGGTCTGAGCGAACGATGCTCGCGATGACGTTGTCGAGGCCGATCTTGTTGGCGGCGAGCGCCGTCAGCCCCACCCCGGCGACACCGGCGACCCCGAGGCCGATCCGGCGCGCGACGCGGCGGCCGCCGGCCATCGCCCGCGCCGGCTCGGGGTCGAGGCTCGCGAGGCGACGCGGGGGGGACGCGGGGGAGCCGTCGATCGGCAGCACCCCGATCCGTCGGGCCACGGCCTCCGGGACGCTCGCCGACCGCGGCGAGTGCTGGACCCGCTCGTAGACGGCCTCGACCCTGGCGGCGACATGCGGCCAGGCGTAGCGCTCGGCGCTCCGACGCGCCGCATCTCCCATCGCCTGGCGGCGAGCGGGTTCGACGTACATCCGCTGGAGCTCCTCGGCGAGACGCTGGGCGTCGGCGGGCGGGACGAGGACGCCGTCGACGTCGTCGGTGACGACGTCGGCGTAGCCGGCGATGTTGGAGGCGATCACCGGGGTCCCGGCGGCGAACGCCTCGGTCAGGATCATCCCGAAGCTCTCGCCGGCGAGCGACGGCGCGACCAGTACGTCGGCGCTCGCGAGCTGGTCCCAGAGCTCGGCCTGGCCGAGCCGGCCGAGGGTGTCGATGTGGCCGATCGCGGCGGGGTCGGAGACGTAGCGCGCGACGTCGGCCCGCTCGACCCCGACGACGCTCAGCCGCGAGGGGACGTGCTCGACGAGCGCCTCGAACGCGGTCAGCAGGACCGGCAGTCCCTTGCGCTCCTCGGCGCGGCCCACGAACAGCACCCGGAGCTCATCCGAGTCGTTGTGCGGGCGAGGCGGCGGCGCGGTGATGTCGACGCCGTTCGGGATCACCTCGTAGCTGCCGCCGAACCAGCGCCGGCCGGTCCAGGCGGCGGCCTCGGAGACGGCGATCCGCGCGTGGAGCTGGTTGAACTTGCGGCGCGCGCCGAGGACGTTGGCGATCTTGTTCGGCACCGGCTTCGTCGAGTAAGCGTGGAACGTCCCGACCACGGGGGCGTCGGGGAACGAGCAGGCGTCGGCGGACAACACCGGCGCCGGCGGCTCGTGGACGTGGACGACGTCGAAGCGCCCGGCGCGAAGCTCGCGCCGCATCGTCGTCACCGCGTCGGGGAAGATCGAGAGGTTCGAGACCGCGCCGTTGGCGGCGAACCCGATCGTCCGCCCCAGCGGGATCAGATAGTCGGGGCGCTCGCGGACCTCGGCGGCGGCGCGATGCAGGAGGCGGGAGCGGCGGTCCGGCGGATCGTACGGGGCGAGCACCCGTACCTCATGGCGGCGCTCGATGAGCTCCCCGGCGAGCGCCTCGACGTGGCGGTTTACGCCACCCGGATAGGTCCACGAATAGGGGCTGACGATTGCGATTCGCATGTGCCGAATGGGACGGTTGGCGATCGGAGCTGGCGCTGGTCGCAACGATGAGATACTCGCTGGGCGTACTGAGGTTACCGAGCGGCGCGCGGGCTTTGTGTGGCCCAAGCCACGCACGCGGTGAGCATCAGCGGCAGCACGCAGATCATCAGCATCAGCCCCCCGGAGTCGTTGACCAACACTGCCGCCGCCGCTCCCGCGACGGCGCCGACGAACCCGGCGCCCGCGTAGCGGCGCCCGGCGAAGAACCCCGCGATTCGGTCGCGCGCGACGATCCCTGCGACGATCAGCGCCACCGCGATCCAGAACGCGGCCGACGTCCGATAGCTGGCGAAGTTGTCGGCCGAGAGCCGCAGCCTCCGCTCGGCGAGCTGGCCGAGATCGCCGAGTCCGCCGGCGCGCAACACCGACCTGGTGAGGTGGGCGTCGCCGCCGCTCGCCAGGTCGACGATCGCGAGTGCGGCCACGGCGCAGACCGGGACGGCGATCGCGACCGCGACCGCGCGCCCGCGGCCCGTCCCTAGGCAGATCACGGCCGCCGCCACTGCGCCAAGCGAGAGGTCGACCGCGGCGCCGACGTCGGCCCCGAACCGGCCCGGGGCGAAGGCCGCGATTGCAAGGAGGGCGGCGATCGCGAACGCCGCGGCCGCGGCACGCCGTCCGGCCCGCGGCCGCCACGCGGTGAGCGCAGCGCCGACGCCGATTGGAAGCGCGGTGGCCGCGATCGCCTCGAGCTCGTTGCCGATCCCGTAGAGCCGCGTGCCGCCCGCCGGGTCGGGGCCGATCAGCGAGGCCGACGTGAGGCTCGAGCCGGCGACAACATCGATCGCGTGGCCGCCGACGCTCACCGCGCTCGCGATCGCCAGCCCCCCCCACGGTCCGGCTGCCAACACCGAGGAGACGGCGAGCGCCGGGGCGCCGAGCGCGACGATCAGCGTCTCCGCGGTGGCACCCGGCTCGAGCGCTGCAGTGACGAGGAGCAGCGCGGGCAGGTAGAAGACGGTGCAGGCGAGGAGGGGGAAGGCGACGCGCAACCCGCGGCGCCCGGCAGGCGCGCCGAGCAGGGCCGCCCCGAGCCAGGCGATGAGGACGAGGCCGACGGTGTGGCCTCGCCGCGCCGGGACCGCGGAGAGGCGGGCGTCGAGATCCGCGAGCGCGGCGGGGTCGGCGCTTCCGGAAGCGGTGATCGCCTCGCCCGCCATCGCGCTTGGGACGACGACCCCGAGCCGGCGGAGGATCGTCGGGGCGAGGTCGGTGTCGAGGACGAGGCCGCCGGTGTGGGTCGACTCGGAGGTGAGCTCACCGCTGAAGCCGGCGCCGGCGATGCCCACCGGGAGCTCGTGATTTGGCGCCGGGGGGGATGAAGAAAGGGCAATGAGGAGGTCGGTGCCGCGAACGTGCGCGGCGAGCGACCGAACGCCGGCGATGCTCGCTCGGACGACTGTCAACCCCGGGCAGGCCTTCGAGCGAAGTCGCCGTTTGCCC
This sequence comes from Actinomycetota bacterium, assembly GCA_046732395.1. Lineage (GTDB taxonomy): Bacteria > Actinomycetota > Thermoleophilia > Solirubrobacterales > 70-9 > JAWVFM01. The sequence goes on from JBKPNB010000312.1 coordinate 15,548, forward strand.
CCTATAGCGCGGTCAACCGCAACTTCATCGCACTTGGCGCCGGCGATCCGGACGCGCCCTCCCTCATTGACTCCGATGACGGCGGCGGTGCCGGCGTCGGGAGTGGCCCGGCTCGCCACGCCGGCGCGCTCGAGGGCGGAACCGAGCAGCCCCGGGACGATGTCCGCCGGCGCCGAGTCGGCCCGCGCGCGGACACGCGCCCAGGCGGGCCGCGGGACCGCGAGTCGTCCTCCCGCGCGCCGCAGCCCCAGGGGCGGCAGCGGCGAGCCGTAGAGCGAAGGGTTGACGCGGTTGCCCTGCGAGGCGTCGAGGTAGGTCTGGGACGCCGGCACCGGGCCGATCCCCGCTCCGAGCAGGCCGAGCGCCATGCCGGGGATCTGGCCGAGCTCGGCCGGCGTCGCCGCCGAGGGGACGACCGCGACGACCACACTCGGCTCGTCCTTTGCCGCCGCCAGCGCCGCCCCGGGAAACAGGGCCGCGGCGACTAACATCGCCCCGATGAGCCGGGGCGACCGCACGAGCGCCGACCGCACCTTCGCCAAGTTCACCTTCTTCAAGATCGACCCAGCCTGGCAGCGCCGTCCGGCGGAGGCGCGGGCGGAGGATAAACGCGAGTTCCTCGCGGCCTGCGAGGACTTCGCCACCGACCGCTCGCTGCGGGCCTACTCGACGGTTGGCACCCGCGGCGACGTCGATCTCCTCCTCCTCGCCCAGAGCCCGATCGTCGAGGAGCTCCACACCTTCCACGTCGTCCTCGCCCAGAGCGGCCTCGCGCGCTGGGCGAGCGTCCCCCACTCCTATCTGGCGATGACCAAGCGGTCACCCTACTCCGAGTCCGAGGCTCGGCCCGAGATCTGCACTTCGGAGCGCAGATACCTGTTCGTCTATCCCCTCGACAAGAAGCGCGAGTGGTACCGGCTCCCGCTCGACGAGCGGCGGCGGATTATGGCCGCCCACATCGAGATCGGCCGCCGCTATCCCGACATCGCCATCAACACCGCCTACTCGTTCGGGATCGACGACCAGGAGTTCGTCGTCTCCTTCGAGGCCGACGACCCCGGGCGCTTCCTCGAGCTCGTCCAGGAGCTCCGCGGCTCGGAGTCGAGCGCCTACACGCAGCGCGACACGCCGATCTTCACCTGCGTCGCGATGTCGGTCGCCCGCGCGCTGGACGCGCTCGACGGCGCCGCAACCGCGCGCGGCGTCGCGGCGATCGCCTAGCACGAGCCGGCCCCGGGCCACCGGCGCGCTACGGTCGATCCCCTACCCTTCCGCGTTCCATGAGCCCCCGTCCCGGAACCCCGGACAAGCCGCTGAAGGTGGCCATCGTCGGCGCCGGTCCGGCCGGCTTCTACGCCGCAGAGCACCTGCTCCGCCACCCCGATGCGGCGGTCGAGGTCGACCTCTTCGACAAGCTGCCGACGCCGTTCGGACTCGTCCGCGCCGGCGTCGCCCCCGACCACCCAAAGATCAAGTCGGTGATCCGGGTCTACGAGAAGACCGCGTCGCGCCCTGGGTTCCGGTTCTTCGGCGGCGTCGAGCTCGGCAAGGATCTGAGCGCGGCGGAGCTCGCCGATCGCTACCAGGCGGTGCTCTACGCGTACGGCACCGCGACCGACCGCAAGCTCGGGATCCCGGGCGAGGACCTGCCCGGCAGCCACGCCGCGACGGAGTTCGTGGCCTGGTACAACGCCCACCCCGACTGCGCCGACCTCGAGTTCGACCTGAGCGCCGAGCGCGCGGTGGTGATCGGCAACGGCAACGTCGCCACCGATGTCGCGCGGATGCTGGCGCTGACGCGCGACGAACTCGAATGCACGGACACCGCCCATCACGCGATCGACCCGCTGGCGGATTCCGGGGTCCGCGAGATCGTCATCCTCGGCCGCCGCGGCCCGGCGCAGGCGGCCTTCACCAACCCCGAGCTCCGCGAGCTCGGCGAGATGGTCGACGCCGACATCGTCGTCGACCCCGACGAGGTCGACCTCGACCCGCTGAGCCGGGAATGGCTCGATTCCGACGAAGCCACCCCCACCAACCGCCGCAACGTCGAGATCTTCACCGACTTCGCCGGGCGCGAGCCGGAAGGGAAGGGAAGGCGGATCGTCATGAAGTTTCTCCGCTCGCCGGTGGCGATCGAGGGCGATGGCCGGGTCGAGCGGATCGTCCTGGCCTGCAACGAGCTCTACCGCGACGACGCGGGGTCGATCCGCGCCCGCGACACCGGCGAGCGCGAGACCCTCGATTGCGGCCTCGTCTTCCGCTCGATCGGCTACCGCGGGATCGGCGTCGAGGGGCTCCCGTTCGACGAGCGGCGAGGCACGATCGCAAACCAGGGCGGCCGGGTCACCGACCCCGCGACCGGCGAGCGGGTGGTCGGCCAGTACGTGGTCGGCTGGATCAAGCGCGGCCCGAGTGGGGTTATCGGCACCAACAAGAAGGACGCCCAGGAGACGGTCGACAACCTCTTCGACGATCTCGAGGCGGGCGCGGTCGGAAAGCCGAGCCCGGACGCAACCGCCATTGAGGACCTGCTCGCCGAGCGGGTCCCCGACCACGTCGAGTGGTCGGGCTGGGAGCTGATAGACAGCGCCGAGCGCGAGCGCGGCAAGCCGCTCCGCCGGCCGCGGGTCAAATTCGTGAGCGTGGCCGCGATGCTCGACGCCGCCGCGCGGAGCGGCGAGCCGGTGGGTTAGTAGCGGTGGCCGACGTCGACGAGATCCGGGTGCTGATCGAGCGCGCCCTGCCCGGCGCCGAGGTCGAGGTCATCGATGAGGGCGGGGGCGACCACCTGCGGGCGATCGTGGCCGCCCCCCAGTTCGGCGGCCGCAGCCGGATCGACCAGCACCGGCTCGTCCGCGCCGCGGTCCAGGAGCGGATGGCCGACGGCTCGATCCACGCACTCTCGATCGCCACGAAGCCGCTCTAAGCAGCAGGCGCGGCCCTCGGCGCGGCCGTATCGTCCCGCTCGATTGATCGTGGACCCCTCGGAGCTCGAGCGAATCGACGGCTGGTGGCGCGCGGCGAACTACCTCTCGGTGGGCCAGATCTACCTGCTCGACAACCCCCTGCTACGGGAGCCCCTTCGGCCCGAGCACGTGAAGCCCCGGCTCCTCGGCCACTGGGGAACGACGCCCGGGCTCAACTTCGTCTACGCCCACATGAACCGGGCGATCGTGGCCCACGACCTCGATGCGCTGTTCGTCACCGGGCCGGGGCATGGCGGACCCGGGCTCGTCGCGAACACCTACCTCGAGGGCACCTACAGCGAGGTCTATCCCCACGTCGGTCGGGACGTCGACGGCATTGCGCGCCTCTTTCGCCAGTTCTCGTTCCCGGGCGGCGTGCCGAGCCACGTCGCGCCCGAGACCCCGGGCTCGATTCACGAGGGCGGCGAGCTCGGCTACGCGCTCGTCCACGCCCACGGCGCCGCCTTCGACAACCCGGATCTGCTCGTCGTCTGCGTCGTCGGCGACGGAGAGGCGGAGACCGGCGCCCTCGCTGCGAGCTGGCACTCGAACAAGTTCTGCGAGCCGGCCCGCGACGGCGCCGTGCTGCCGGTGCTCCACCTGAACGGCTACAAGATCGCCAACCCGACCGTGCTCGCCCGGATCGGTCGCGACGAGCTTCGCTCGCTGCTCGAGGGCTACGGCTACGCGCCCCGCTTCGTCGAGGGCTCAGAGCCCCCGGCGATGCACGATCTGATGGCCGCCACCCTCGACGAAGTCATCGCCGAGATCGCGGGGATCCAGGCCCATGCCCGCGAGGACGGCGCTCGCATGCGCCCTCGCTGGCCGATGATCGTCCTCGTCACCCCGAAGGGCTGGACCGGGCCGAAGGCGGTCGACGGCAAGCCGACCGAGGGCTCGTTTCGCTCGCACCAGGTGCCGATCGGAGATCCACGAACCAATCCCCGCCACCTCGAGCAGCTCGAGGGCTGGCTGCGGAGCTACGCGGCCGAGGAGCTCTTCGACGACGGCGGAGCCCTCCGCGCCGACCTCGCCGCGCTGGCGCCCGAGGGCGAGCGGCGGATGGGGGCGAACCCGCACGCCAACGGCGGCCTTCTCCTCCGCGAGCTCGACCTCCCGGACTTCCGCGACTACGCGGTCGGGGTGCGCTCACCGGCCGCGACCACGAGCGAGGCGACCCGCGTCCTCGGCGGCTTCCTGCGCGACATCGTCGCCCGCAATCCGGACCAGTTCCGGATCATGGGGCCCGACGAGACGGTCTCGAACCGCCTCGGCGCCGTACTCGAGGCGACCGACCGCGCCTGGGATGCGGAGCTCCTTGACACCGACGACCACCTGGCGCCGGACGGGCGGGTGATGGAGGTGTTGAGCGAGCACATGTGCCAGGGCTGGCTCGAGGGCTACCTCCTCACCGGCCGCCATGGCCTCTTCAACTGCTACGAGGCGTTCATCCACATCGTCGACTCGATGTTCAACCAGCACGCGAAGTGGCTCAAGGTCACCCGCGGCATTCCCTGGCGGCGCCCGATCGCCTCTTTCAACTACCTGCTGAGCTCGCATGTATGGCGCCAGGACCACAACGGCTTCTCCCACCAGGACCCGGGGTTCATCGACCACGTGGTCAACAAGAAGGCGGAGATCATCCGCGTCTACCTGCCGCCCGACGCCAACTGCCTTCTGTCGGTCGCCGACCACTGCCTGCGCAGCCGCCACTACGTGAACGTGATCGTCGCCGGCAAGCAGCCGGCGCTCGACTACCTGACGATGGAGGAGGCGATCGCCCACTGCACGCGCGGCCTCGGGATCTGGGAGTGGGCGTCGAGCGGCCACGGCGAGCCCGACGTCGTCCTCGGCTGCGCGGGCGACATCCCGACGCTGGAGACCGTCGCGGCGGCCGCGATCCTGCGCCGCGATCTCCCGGACATCGGGGTGCGGGTGATCAACGTCGTCGACCTGATGCGGCTCGAGCAGCCGCGCGAGCACCCGCACGGGATGGAGGACGCCGAGTTCGACGCCCTGTTCACCACCGACCGGCCGGTGATCTTCGCCTACCACGGTTATCCCTGGCTGATCCACCGGCTCACCTACCGCCGCCGCAACCACCACAACCTCCATGTCCGCGGCTACATCGAAGAGGGGACGACGACCACCCCGTTCGACATGGTGATGCTCAACAACCTCGACCGGTTCCACCTCGTGATCGACGTCATCGACCGGGTACCCGGCCTCGGCGAGCGCGCCGCCGACCTGCGCCAGCGGATGGTCGACGAGCGGCTGCGCCACCGCGCCTACACGCGCGAGGTCGGCGACGACATGGCCGACGTACGGGACTGGCGCTGGCCGGGCGCCGATCCCGCGCCGGCCTAGGTGCGCGTCCTCGTCGTCAACGCGGGGTCGAGCAGCGTCAAGCTGCGGGCCCTGGGCGACGACGACGCGCCACTCGCCTCGAACGACCTCGCGGTCGAGCAAGGCGAGATCGGCGACGCGGAGCTGCGGACCGCCCTCGCCGCACTACCCGACGTCGACGCCGTCGGGCACCGGATCGTCCACGGCGGCGAGCGCTTCGTCGAGGCGGTGAGGATCGACCCCGAGGTCGAGGCCGCCCTCCACGACCTCACGGACCTCGCCCCCCTCCATCAGCCGAAGTCGCTGGCGGCGCTCGCTGCCGTGAGCGACGCCATGCCGAGCCTCCCGGCCGTCGCTTGCTTCGACACGGCCTTCCATGCCGGCCTGCCGGCGGCCGCGGCGACCTATGCCCTGCCGTCGGCGTGGCGGGAGCGGTTCGGGCTGCGTCGATTCGGCTTTCACGGCCTCTCACACGCATACGCGTCGCGGCGGGCGGCGGCGATGCTCGAGCGCCGCGATCTCCGCGTCGTCACCTGTCACCTCGGCGCCGGCGCCTCGCTGGCCGCGGTTCGCGACGGCCGCTCGGTCGACACGACGATGGGCTTCACTCCGCTCGAGGGGCTGGTGATGGCGACGAGGTCGGGTTCGGTCGACCCGGGGCTCCTGCTCTGGTTGCTGGAGCGGGAGGCGATCGGCGAGCGCGAGATGGCCGCCGCGCTCGAGCACTCCTCCGGGCTCGCCGGCCTCGCCGGGACGCCCGACATGCGCGAGGTGCTCGCCCGCGCGGACGACGGAGACCGCAGGGCCGGGCTCGCTCTCGAGGTCTACGTCCATCGTCTCTGCGCAGGGATCGCGGCGATGGCGGCCGCGCTCGGCGGCCTCGACGCGCTCGTCTTCAGCGGTGGCGTCGGCGAGCGCTCGGCCCCCGTCCGGGCCCTGGCCTGCGAGGGCCTCGGCTTCCTCGGCGTCGAGCTCGATCCAGGCCGCAACGAGGAGGCGGAAGGGGACGCGCAGATCGGCGCCGACGGCGCCGCGGTCGGGGCCCTCGTCATCGTCGCGCGCGAAGACCTCGAGATCGCCGCGCAGGTGCGCCGGGTGCTCGGGAGCGGGCGGGCTGCGCCCGGAGAGGGTAGGGCGTGATCAAATTGCGGCGATGACCATCGCCACCGCCTCGTTCGAGGTCCCGGTGCTGGCGCTCACGCCGGAGCGGTTCCGAGCCGTCCTCGCCGATCGCTACGCCGAGGTCGAGGACGCGATCGGGCGGGCGGGGCGGCTCTTCGACGGCCGCGTCATCTGGCATGTGAACTCCACGGCCCGCGGCGGCGGCGTCGTCGAGCTCCTCCAGTCGCTCCTCGCCTACGCCCGCGGGGGCGGGGTCGACGCGCGCTGGCTGGTGGTCTCCGGCAACCCGGATTTCTTCACGGTGACGAAGCGGGTTCACAACCGGCTCCACGGCTCGCTCGGCGACGGCGGCGACCTCGACGCCGACGCTCGCCGCACCTACGACGCAACCCTCGAGGCCGCCGGCGCGGAGATCGCTTCGCACGTCGGCCCCGGCGACGTCGTCGTCCTCCACGATCCCCAGACCGCCGGCCTCGTCGGACCGCTGACCAGCGCCGCCGCGGCGGTGATCTGGCGCTGCCACGTCGGGGTCGACCACCCGAACGAACTCGCCCGATCCGCCTGGGACATGCTTCTCCCCTACGTCGAGCCCGCCGCCGCCTACATCTTCTCCCGCCGCGAGTTCGTGTGGGAGGGCCTCGACGCTTCGCGCGTCGCGATCCTGCCGCCGACCATCGACGCCTTCTCCGCGAAGAACCAGGAGCTCGAGCCGGGGGTGGTCGATGCGATCCTCGGCATCGCCGGGCTCCTCGATCACGCCCGCGGCGACCCGCGCTTCGTGCGGAGCGACGGCACCCCGGCCCACGTCCGGCGGGCGGTCGAGATCGACGAGGACCGCCGGCTCGAGGGCGCCCGTCCGCTCGTCTGCCAGGTCTCCCGCTGGGATCGGCTCAAGGATCCGGTCGGGGTGATCGCGGGGCTGGCCCCGAGCCTTCCCGCCCTCGACGCCGACCTCGTCCTCGCCGGCCCCGCGGTGGCCGCGGTCGCCGACGACCCAGAGGGGCTCGAGGTCCTCGGCGAGGTTCGGGCCGCGCGCTCGGCTCTGCCCGAGGCGGCGCGCACCCGCGTCCACCTCGCTTGTCTGCCGATGGACGACGTCGAGGAGAACGCGGCGATCGTCAACGCGCTCCAGCGTCGCAGCGACGTCGTCGTCCAGAAGAGCCTCGCCGAGGGATTCGGGCTGACGGTCGCGGAGGCGATGTGGAAGCGAAAGCCGGTGGTCGGCTCGCGGGTCGGCGGCATCCAGGACCAGATCGTCGACGGCACGAGCGGTGTCCTGATCGACGACCCCGCCGACCTCGACTCCTTCCGCGAGGCCGTCGTCGGCCTCGTCGAGGACCCGGCCCGGGCGCGGGCGATCGGCGAGGCCGCCCGCGAGCGCGTCCGCGATCGGTTCCTCGGCACCGCCGGGCTGCTCCGCTACCTCGACCTTCTCGAGCGCCTGCTCGCGTGATCGACCTCGCGGCTCGCTATCGTGGGGGCATGGTCGATCCCGAGCTCAGGGGCAAGGTCGAGGAGCTGATCCGCGAGAACAGGGTGCTCCTGTTCATGAAGGGCACGCCGCAGATGCCGCGGTGCGGGTTCTCGATGCGGGTGGTCGGCGTCCTCGAGCAGCTCGGCGTCGACTATGGCGCCGTCGACGTCCTGCCCGTTCTGGGGCCGCTCCGCGAGGTGACCGGCGAGATCGCCGACTGGCAGACGTTCCCCCAGCTCTACGTCAACGGCGAGCTGGTCGGTGGCTGTGACCTCGTTGAGGAGATGTTCGACTCCGGCGAGCTCGCCGAGCTGCTCGGCGTCGCGCAGCCCGACGACGCGGGGCTTCCCGAGCCCGAGCGGATCGTCCCCGGCGGCCCCCAGCAGAGCCCGCCGCTCCAGGTCGACTAGGTTCCGAACCGCGACGACGGGTAAGCCCTGCCGGCCCGCCTGCGAGCGCGCCGGCGGCGCTATCGCGATCGCCGGCCGCTGCCGATTAGATGGCTGAGATGCGCAACCTCCTCCGCCTCCGCATCCCGGACCCGGGGCGCGGCGCCGACCCGGCCCTGATCGCGCGAGTGATCGGCATCCTGTTCGTCTGCGGGGCGGTGCTCGTCGGGGTCTCGCTCCTGCTCCCGCACCCCGGCTCGGTCGACGACGCGGCGCTCCTGGCGCTGATCGCGATCGCGCTCGTGGTCGGTGCCGTCTTCCTCAGCCGCGCGGAGCGGATGCTTCTCGGCATCGCCCACGCCGCGATTGCGCTGGGAACGGCGATGATCTGCCTCTGCATCTACTACTCGGGAATCACCACCGGCGTCTACGCGACGATGTTCGTCTGGGTGGTGCAGCTCACCGCCTACTTCTTCCCCGGACGCCGTGCGCTCGCCCACCTGGCCTGGATCCTCGTCGCCTACGCCGTCACCCTGGCCGTCGTCCCCGATGGCGGCGACGACTACTCGGTCGTCACCCGCTGGCTTCTGACCGCGTTCGCGCTCGGCATCATCTTCTGGCTCGCGCGCGGGCTCCGGCGGGAATTCGTGGCCCGGCGCCGCCTCGCCGACCGCCTCCGCCACGAGGCCGACCACGATCCGCTCACCGGGCTCCCCAACCGCCGGCGGGTGGAGGAGGACCTCGGAAGGGAGCTCGTCCGCTCCCGTCGCAGCGGCTCACCGCTGTGCGTGTGCGCTCTCGACCTCGACGGCTTCAAGGCCGTCAACGACAGTCGCGGGCACGCCGCCGGCGACCGGGCGCTGCGGTTGCTCGCCGACCGCTGGCGCCAGAACCTGCGCGGGAGCGACGTCCTCGCTCGGCACGGTGGCGACGAGTTCCTCCTCGTCCTGCCCGACTGCTCGCAGGAGCGGGCGACCGAGGTCGCTGAGCGGCTGCGGGCGACGACCGTCGACGGCATCACCTGCTCGATCGGCATCGCCGAGGCACGGTCCCTGGACGCGGTCGCGGACCTGCTCCAACGCTCCGATCAGGCGCTCTACCGAGCCAAGCAGATCGGCGGGGACGCGATCGCGGCGACGGCCGCGGCGGGCGAGCGGGCGGACCTGTAGAGATTCAGGCCGTGCTCGCGGCGCGTTCGGCCGCGTCCTCGCGGACCTGGAACGAGGAGCCACAGCCGCAGGCGGCGACGACGTTCGGGTTGTTGACCACGAAGCCGGCGCCCTGGAGGCCGTCGACGTAGTCGACCTCGGAGCCGAAGACGAACTGCATGCTGACCCTGTCGACGATCACGGCGACGCCGTTGTGCTCGAAGATGTGGTCGTCGTCCTTCGCCTGGTCGAGCGCGAGCGCGTACTGGAAGCCCGAGCAGCCGCCGCCGCGGACCGCGACCCTGAGCGCCGACTCGCCCTCATCGCCGCGCGAGGCGACGAGCTCCTTGATCTTCGCCGCCGCACCGTCGGTGAGGGCGACCGCTGCGGTGGGGGTATCCATGCGCTTCAGAGTGTATAGGCAGTGGAGGCGGCGTACGCTCAGCCCCGGTCGCCCCCATACGCCCACTCGAGGTACTGCAGGATCCGCTTCGAGTCGTGGACCACCTCATCGCCGTCGACGATCACCGGGATCCGGCGCTGGCCCGTGAGCTCCTCGATCTCCGGCCGCGAGGCGCGGCGATAGGGGAGCCGCACGACGCGGTGGTCGAGGCCGAGCCGGCGAAGGCGGCGGGCGACCGCGCCGCACGGGCAGAGGACGTTGGTCCGGGTCGGACACCGGTAGAGCACGATCGGCGGCCCCTCGCGGGCGGCCGGATCGCGGCCCGCCCCGGCCCGCCCCGGCGGCACCCCGCGCCCGTTCGGAGGCCGACTCACACGGCCCCCAGCATCCCGCCCAGCCGCAGCGCCCGACCGAACGCCTCGAGCGCGAGCCGATCGAGGCCCCGGTCGCGGCGGACCCTGGCACCGAGCTGCTCCATCTGCCACCTGACCGAGTCCTCGAGCGTCTCCTCGTGCGGGCGCGGCGCGAAGCCCAGCTCCCGGCGGGCCTTCGTGTTGCGGTAGGCCCACCACAGGGTCGCCGAGCGGACCTCGTCGCTCGAACTCGGGGCCGGCAGCCCGAGCCTCTCGGCGAGCTCGATCGGGACGAGCAACAGGCTCGCCGGAAGCTTCACCGGCGGCGGCACCCCGGAGAGCCGCGAGAGGTCGGCGAACAGGCGGTCGAGGGTGAAGTTGCGGCCGCCGAGGATGTAACGATCGCCGACTGTCCCGCGCTCGTCGGCGAGCAGGTGTCCGGCGGCGACATCGCGGACGTCGACCACGTTCAGCGCCCCGTCGACGTAGCCCGGGATGCGGCCGAGCAGGAAGCGGCGGACGAGGCCCATCGACGTCCGGGTCGGGTCGTCCGGGCCGAACACGAAGGTCGGGTTCACGAACACCACCTGCAGCCCGCGCGCCGCGAGCCGCAGCGCCTCGACCTCGGCCTCGTGCTTGGAGTTGACGTAGGCGATCCCCAGCCCGCCGAGCTCGAAGCGGGTGGTCTCGTCCGCCGTGCTGCCGCGCCTCGCGGTCCCGATCGCCGACGCCGACGAGGTCTGGACGACTCGCTCGACGCCGGCGCGCAGCGCCTCGTCGAGAACGACCGAGGTGCCGCGGACGTTGGTCTCGAACACCTCCCGCCGGTCCTCTCTCCGCATCGACGTCCGCCCGGCGGCGTGGAAGGCGCGCTCCACCCCACGCATCGCGCGGCGCACGGCGCGGCGGTCGGTGACGTCGCCGCCGACGACCTCGACGTCGAGGTCGGCGAGGTGCTCGGCCCGGGTCGTGCGGCGGATCAGCAGCCGAAGATCGTCGCCGCGGTCGGCAAGCGCGCGGACGAGGTGGGTGCCGATGAACCCCGCACCGCCGGTGACCAGGGTCTTCCCCACGCGGTGATGCTAGAGCTACTTCACGTTGGCGCAGACGATCCCGACCGCGGAGGTGTAGCCGGTCGGGGGCGAGGGCGCCGTTGCCCTTCGGGCAGTTCATCAGCGTCGTCAGATGGCTCGCCAGCTTCTTTCCATCGCCAGATCCGACGACCTCCTTGAACGCGGTCGGTGGTGTAGAACCCGCCGGTGGCCGAGACCTCCGTCGTCACCGACACAACCGCCTATCTGCCGGATGACGTCGTCGCGGCCCACGGCATCCACCTCGTCAGCCTCTACGTGACACTCGACGGGGTCGAGCGGCGCGAGAGCGAGATCTCGGGCGCCGGGTACGGGGAGTTCTTCGAACGGCTGCGGCGCTCGAGCGAGGGCGCGACCACGTCGCAGCCGTCGGTCGGCGACTTCATCGAGGTCTACGGCCCGCTGCTCGACGCCGGCAACGAGATCGTCTCGATCCACATCTCGGCCGGGATCTCGGGGACCTGCGAGTCGGCCCGCCAGGCGCGCCAGCGGCTGATCGACGACGGTCGGGGCGGCGAGCGGATCGCGATCTTCGACAGCCGCTCCGGCTGCGGCGGACAGGGGATGCTGG
>JBKPNB010000313.1:0-1727 GCA_046732395.1 Actinomycetota bacterium
GGACGAATCGACGACGAACGGCGCTCGGAACTGGTAGGTGGTTTCGCGCAGCTCGCGCATCATCGGCGAGAAGAGCCCGGCGATCGCGAGCATCGGGGGCGAGATCGTCTGAGCTCGCGAAGGGGTGGGTCGTCCAACCGCCTCGAAGACGAAGTCGAAGAACTGCTGGGCGGTCAGCGGCTGGGCGGCGGGTAGGTGCCAGACATCGCCTTCGGCCTCCTGACGCTCGGCGAGGGTAATCAGCCCACGCGCGAGATCGGGGAGGAAATAGAAGCTGTGCGGCTGGTCGAGACGGCCGGTCCAAAGCGGACGCTTGCCGGTCACGGCCCGCCCGAAGACCGTCTCTCCGGCAGCCGAGTTCGGTCCGTGGGGACCGTAGTAGTCCGAGGCGCGTCCGATCGCCACCCGTACGCGACCGTCACGGTGCGCCGCCAGCATCTCCGCGGCCACCTCGACGCGGGTCCGCCCCTTGCGACCCGTTGCGATCGGGGGGAGATCCTCGCGCAGCGGCCCCTCGACGGGGCCGTAGGCGTAGACGTTGTCGGCGTACACGAGCTTCGCCCCGGTCGCCTCCGCCGCCCCGAGGATCGATCGGCTGACCGGTGGCAGCAGCTCCGGCCACTGGGTATAGCCGGGGTTCACGCAGTGATAGACGACCGTCGCGCCCGCGGCCGCGGTCGCCGCTGAGTCTGGCTGCATCGCGTCGGCCGCGATCCCCTCCGCCGCGCCGATCGCAGCGCCGCCCCGGCTGATCGCCCGGACTCGGCTTCCCCGCCTCACGAGCTCCTCGGCGACGGCCCGCCCGATCCCACCGGTCGCCCCGAAGACGACGTGGAGAGGTAGCCCCCCGGCGCCACTGTCGGTGTCACTCATGCCAGCAGCTCCTGAGCGATGTCGATCACGCGCCGCTCACGCGGGGGTCGGCTGCGTCACGACCCTGCTTGGCAGGCGATGTCGGAGGGGAACGCGGAGGTGATCCGCAGGCTCTACGACTGGGGACGGCGGAGCTGTGGCGACTTGCCGAGGACGCCGGCGAATTTCCTCGAGCATCCGGCAGTCCCGGGAGAGCCGCTTGCTCAGCTCCGCCGCCGAAGCCCAACTCCGCTCGAGCTGCTCCTGTTGCTGGGCGGCTTCGGAATGCTGCCGCTACACCGACGCCGATCAGCAGCACGCCGGCGAGGGTTGCCCCGAGCCCGGTGAAGTCGGTCGCATGTGCGCCGTGGCGGACCATCGGGAGCGCATGACGGAAGAAGTCGCCCACGAGCCAGGACAGCCCCAGCGTGATCGACCCCACCGCCTGGACCCGCCGTGGGAGACGCGGGTACACGAGCGCACCGACGGCCGTGAGAGCACCAAACGCGACGACGCCGTCGAATTGGAGGCTGGCCGCCACCCCGACGATCAGGTGATCGATGAGATGCGCGACCACGGCCGCCGCGGCGACGCCAAAAACGAGGCGCTCGGTTCGCACCTCCCATCAGTATCGCGCCCTGCGGCACTCGCCTGACCATCCGGACGTGAGCGGCGAGGGGTCCCGCGGCGGATATAGCTCCGGGCCTCGCCGGCGTTCTCTACGCCACGCAGATCCCGGGAACGGCGACCTTCTTGAACACGTGGGGCGCTGCAACCGCGTTCTCCGGGTATTCGGCGACGCGTTGCTGGAACTCCGGCGAGACGAACGCCTCGCCGAGCGACCGCGCGGACTCCCACAGCGCCATGTTGACGAA
>JBKPNB010000314.1:0-5776 GCA_046732395.1 Actinomycetota bacterium
CCGTGATGGCGGGCGTCGGACCTACTCGAACTCGCAGTTGAACAGAAACTCGCCGGAATCGACGCTGCACGTGTCGGTGCCGTCGCCGCCGTCGCTGAAGTCGAGCGTGTCGCTGTCGACGGTATCCAGGTCGTCGTCGCCCGCTGGAGCTCGTCTACGCGACCCTCCAGGACGGCGCGATCGAACTTGAGCTCGAACACGAGCTCGCCGACCCGCCGCGACGCGGCCTCGTCGGCGCCGGGTTCTACGTGGCACTCGTTCCCACTCGCGTTGCCACCCCGCCCCCTGAGCGCCCCACGGGCCTTGCCGGAGCACAAAACCCCGCCTGAGCGGGGGTTTCCTGGGATGCCGGAGGAGGGACTCGAACCCCCGACACGCGGATTATGATTCCGCTGCAGCGGTTGCGGGCGCTTGCCGCTGATTAACGTTTTTCCTGCTAGTCGGTCGTTTTCGCGGCTTCGGGGCGGCTGCGATTTGCGGCTGTTTCAGGATCTTGTGTTGCCCAGGAGTTGCCCACCGAGACCTCGGCGTCCATGAAGTCGGCATTGCCGAGGCCCTCATCGAGTAGGTGAACGTAGGTCCGCAGCGTGAAACCTGGGTCAGCGTGGCCGAGCCACTCCTGAACCTGCTTGACGTTCTTGCCGCTGGCGAATAGGAGGCTGGCGCAGGTGTGCCGGAACGTGTGGAAGCTGACCCACGGGAGTCCCACGGCGTCCCTCGCGGGCTGCAAGACGCGACGGTAGACGTTGGAAGACAGAAGCTCGGTCCCGGCGCGAGAGGCGAACACGGGTCGACCCTGGCCTCCGTAGGTGTCGCGGCGGTGCGCGAGGAGCCGGGCCGCCATGCCGGTTGACAGCGGTATGTCCCGGCGACCGCCGTCGCTCTTGAGCTTGCGCCGGTTCCCCTTATAGACCTGCTCCCGAACCCGGACCCTCGAGCGCTCGCCGAGGTCGACGTGCGCCCAGGTCAACCCGATCGCTTCGCTGATCCGTAGGCCGGTGTGGGACAGGAACTCGAAGAACAGACGCCGGTCCTCGGGGAGGGCGGCGAGCAGGAGAGCAAGCTCGGAGCGGGTCAGCGCCTTCGCGTGCTCGTCTTCTGGCGCCGCATCAGTTGGGCTCGCCGGGATGCGAACGCCGCTGACGGGGTTCGAGCGGATAAGCCCATCCTCGACGGCGGTGCCGAACATCGCCGACAGCGCAGCACGCAGCTTCTTGACTGCCGAGGTCGTTGCGCCATCGCGCCGCATATCGCCGAACAACTCCCGTGCGTCGGCCGGCTCGACCTCCGCCAGTCGCCAACCTCGCCACCGCGAGATGGCGTGTTGCTCGATCGGGCGGCGGTACTCGGGCCTCGTCGTCTCAGAGAAGCCGCGGGCTGTGCGCCCGGCGTAAGACTCGATCCACTCCGAGAAATACTCCTCAAAGCGGACCCGGGAGACGGGTCGCCGATCGCCCGTGTCGCGCTGCCCCTTCGCTTCTCTCGCCTCCGCGAGCGTGCGGAAGAACTCCTTGTGCTGACGGCCGCGGTGTCGCCAGACGACCACGTACCGCCCACCCCGCTTGTAGATGCCGGGGTATCGGGTTTGCTCCATCTTCGGGCTAGCCATTCAGCTCGGCTCCTTTGTTCAGCCCCACGGGCGGGTTAGCCTTCGCCTGCGTCCGGGCGAGTCCCACTTGACCGGACGCCGGCCCCCGGCAGTTCGCGCTGCGCGGGGGCATTTCTGTGATCGAGTCAGACCCTACATCGGCAGGCGGCGGGGAACAAGCGCGAGATAGCCTTCGGGCGCACCGAGCGGACTGCGCCCCGCCCGGTGCCAGGCCCCCGGCGTTTCGCTTGAACCCCGAGCGCGCGGGGGCGCTTTCTGCTGGTTGACAGTCATGCGAACATCCGTTCGTGAGCCCTCGAGGAAACCAACGCCGAAAGCTCCCGGCTGGGCCGCTTTGCCCGCGGTGCGGGGGGAGCGGGAAGCGACCGATCCGCGAGACCCGCGGCCGACCCTCACCTTGCACAACCTGCCACGGGGTTGGAGTGATCCGGCAGCGCCCACGTCCAACCTAGCCTGCCTCCGGCGGGGGCTGGGTCGCGTTCGCGAAACGTCGACCCCGGAAGACCGGCGTGATGCATCGGGCCTCAGAACGGCTCTCAACCGCTCCACAGCGCCCGCCTCGAAGCCTTGCGCCAAAGCCCAGCCGGGCGTGGGGTCGCCCTGACAGGGACGAGCGCCAGGGTCGCTCGTAGCGACCAGGAAAGGCTTGGGGCTCGCCCGACCGAGCACAGGGAGGTTCCCATGAATTCCGTTCCCGGCTGCGGCCGCGGTTCCGCGTCGGATCGACCGCCTCATCGCGCCCGCCGCACGACGCTCGTCGCCTGCGCCACGGCGATCGCCATACTCGGCCTCGCCGCGAGCCCGGCGCTCGCCAATGTGGGAAGCGTGTACTTCGACGCCAACGACAACGTCGCGGCGGGTCACAACCTCTTCAACCAGACCTTCACCGGCGCCTTCAACGTCGGGATCGGCCCTTCGGTGATGCCCAGCCTCACCGACGGCGGCGCCAACGTCGCGACCGGCGCGGGCGCGCTGAACGCCAACACCACCGGCAGCCGGAACGTCGCGAGCGGGTCCTTCGCGCTCGGCGACAACACGACGGGCTCCGACAACACCGTCGTCGGCCACACCGCCCTCCCTCACAACACCGAGGGCAACCGGAACGTCGCCGCCGGCTACGAGGCGCTCTACTTCAACACCACCGGCGCGATGAACGTTGCGGAAGGGGCCGGCGCGCTCTTCAACAACACAAGCGGGAGCTCGAACATTGCCATCGGCGATGGCGCCGGCTCCTTCATCGTGACCGGCTCGGATAACGTCGACATCGCCAACCCCGGCAGGGTCGACGAGTCGAAGGTGATCAGGATTGGGGACAAGCGCACCCAGAACCGCGCCTTCCTCGCCGGGGTCAGCGGCAAGACCGTCTCCGGCACCGCCCAGCCGGTCCTCGTGAACGCGAAAGGGCAGCTGGGAACGGCGGCGGCCGCCGCTTCGGCGACTAGCGCGGCCAAGCCGCTCAACGCCACGGTCAGCCGCCTGGTCGCCACGGTGAAGCGCCAGCAGCGGCAGATCGGGCGGCTTCAGCGGGAGGTGCGGAAGCACGGATGAGGCCATAGGTGAGGGCGACCGCTGGGTCGCGGCCCGCACGGACCTCCCCTCGCGCTTTTTTCGCGAATCCATATACAGCGACCCATCCGGCGGTTTTCTCGACGACGCGATCTGCACCGCGACCCTCCCTTTACCGACCCTCCCGAGCGCGAGATACTGCGATAGTCGATCAAGGAGGCGCACTATGAGAACCATTAGGCGACTACTCGCTCTGGGCGCGGCTGTAACGGCCTCGGCGACCTTCGCCGCACCTGCCAGGGCAGGACCCCCGCCGCAGGCATCTTGCCAAGGCGTACTGTTCGCGGCAGATGCGACGTCGGGCGAACTACAACACGGCGGTGTTGGCGGAGCCGTGCATGAATTCGGGCACGAGGCGTGGGCTGATTTTCAGCGGCTCGCGGCGCATGAGCACTCTTGCTAGCGCGTAGCTGACAGCGCGGAAGAGCGGTGATCACGCCGCCGTCCCGTGCGGCGTCATACGGATGCACCGCTCGTGGAGCGCTGGAACAATTGGCGCCGAGCCATCCTCGTAGCCAGCCAGTCACCCGCTGACCAGTTCCCTTTCCCGTCGGCGGTGGGGCGGATCCCCAGGGCGCGAGGATCGGTGAGGACGGGCCAAACCCGACGCAGGGCAGCGAGCGAGGTGAGGCTCGTCCCCCTTTGTCTAGCGATGCGGATCCGGATTGGCCCTCGTAAGGCTTCAAACGTGAGCCACCGCACAGAACCGCGAAAGCGGTTTTGCCACGAACAGGTTTCGGGTACATGCGTTCACGGCCGCGGGAACGCACTCGACGCACACGAGGGCTGCTGGGTTTCGTCCGTAGCGAGCGCGTGCCGCGCGATCGCAGAACGCGCTCCTCTCGCGCGAAAGCGGGCGTGGCCCAAGATCCCGAACCGCCACTTTGCATGGAATGTGGCAATCTCGAGTGACATGTTGAGCGGGCGATCTCAGGGGATGTCTACGCTCAGTCAGCAGCCATAGCACTGATCTGGCGACTTGTTCGCGATAACGCTGTGGGTCAGGGTCAGGCGCTTGTCTTGGATGTAAAGGCCGCCACCTTGCAGGGTCGCGCCGACGCTCCCGGTGACGGTATTGGCGGTGATGCTGCTGTTCAGAAGCGTGAGCGGCCCCCCCGGCGGCCCGTCCGGGATCGGCGCGTCGAAGATGCCGCCGCCCTGCGCGGTCGCGCCCTGGCTCTCGGCATCCGCCCGGTTGCCGCTCACCGTCGTCTTGCGCAGCATCATGCCGCCCTCGTCGGCCAGGAGCCCGCGCAATCCAGCCGTCGTGGTAGACGGGCAGCCCGAACTTGTTGCAGAGGTAGAGGGAATCCGCCAGCTCGCCGTAGATGTCGAGCTGCAGCTGGGTCGCCGCGCCGTTCCCGATCCGCACCGGCGCCGAGCCCATGTAGCCCTCCAGGTGCGAGAGCTCCTCCTCGGGCAGGTCTTCGCGGCCGTCGATGCCGTACATGATCTGCAGCGGCCCCGACTCGCGGTCGGCCGCGTAGCGAAATCGCCCCTCGAGCCAGTTCATGAACGCGCCGGCCTCTTCGATGAACCCCAGCCGGAGCAGCGCATAGAGGGTGAAGGCGGCGTCGCGCATCCACGCGTAGCGGTAGTCCCAGTTGCGCTTGCCTCCGATCCGCTCGGGCAGGCTTGTGGTGGGGGCCGCCACGATCGCGCCGCTGGGCGCGTAGGTCAGCAGCTTGAGCGTGAGCGCCGAGCGATGCACCGTCTCGCGCCAGCGCCCGCTGTAGCGCGAGCGACCGAGCCAGCGCCGCCAGAACGCCACCGTGGCGTCGAACTCGGCGCGGATGTCGGCGTCGGAGTACGCGACCGGCGCTTCGCCTGGTTCGACGCGCTCGAGGACGAACGTGGCCGTCTCCCCGGCCCGGAGGGCGATGGGCGCGCGAGCGTCGCGGCCGTCGAGGAGCTCGAGCGGACAGTCGGTCGGGAAGCTGAGATTTAGCTCGGGGGAACGGAAGAGCGCGCCGTGCCGCGTGAGCTCAACCACGTGCTGAGCGCGCGCGTAGTCGAAGCGCGGGGCGACCTCGACGACGAAGCGAATCTCCCCGCGCACGGCCAGCACGCGACGGATCAGCCGATGGCGGTGCGCCGCCTCGCGGTGTGCGCCGGGGGCATGAAGTCCTGTACCTCGCCCACCCCGTCGGGCATTAGGAAGCGCGTGATTAGGACGTTGGTGTCGGGCAGGTAGAGCTGCTTGGAGCTCCAGCCCTCGCCTTCGGGCGAGATCCGGAACCGGCCCCCGCGATCGGCGTCGAAGATCGACGCGAAGACGCTCGGCGAGTCAAAGCGCGGGCAGCAGTACCAGTCGATCGTCCCGTCGGTCCCCACGAGCGCGACCGTGTGAAGGTCGCCGATCAGGCCGTGCTCGGCGATCGGCAGGTAGCCCGCCCGCGAACGCGACCCGTCCTCCTGGCCGCGTGTCGCGAAGCGGAGCGGGCGGACGTCGGTCGCCATCAGCGAGCGTCCTCGTCGGCCTACGGCACGAGGACGAGCTTGCCCTTGGACGCCGAGTTCTCCAGCAGCTCGTGCGCATGGCGCGCGTCGTCGAGTGGCAGGCGCTCCGCAACGGTCGGCTGGACCTTGCCCTCGCGGAGC